>CAYMFZ010000061.1:0-15701 GCA_964389585.1 uncultured Pirellulaceae bacterium
GGATTTGCGAGCCGACCGGCAGCCTGAATTCACACAGTTGGATTTGGAAATGTCATTCGTTGATTCCGATGACGTGATTGGGATGATCGATGGAATGATGCAACGCCTCGCCAAAGACATTTTGGGGATTGAGTTACAGCTTCCGCTTCCTAGGCTGACCTATGACGAAGCAATGACGCGGTTTGGTCACGACGCACCTGATTTAAGATTCGGAATCGAAATTGTCGACTGCACATCGATTGCCAAAGAATGTGGATTTGGCGTTTTCCAAAAAACCGCTGAAGCTGGAAAGTTCGTTCGTGGAATCAATGCGAAAGGTGCAGCGTCTAAATTTTCCCGCAAGCGAATTGATGAATTGACAACGATGGTCAAGGAAGATTTTGGTGCCGCCGGTTTGGCATGGTTCCGTTGCGAAGAAGATGGTTCCCTGTTTTCTCCGATTGCAAAGTTTTTCTCCGAAGAACATTTGGCTGAAATCAAATCCAAACTCGAAGCCGAATCGGGCGACCTGTTATTGTTCATCGCCGATTCATGGGAAGTCAGTTGTAAGAGCCTTTACGCGCTTCGTAAGCGAATGGGCGTTGAGTTGGAGCTGTATGATCCGAAGCAAATGCACTTTTCTTGGGTCGTCGAATTTCCAATGTTTGAGCATGACGAGGAAGGTGATCGCTGGAATGCGATGCACCACCCGTTTACTGCGCCACGCGATCAAGACTTGGCCGATCTGGACACGGATGCCGGCAAGACCCGAGCAAAAGCCTATGATCTTGTAATCAATGGTTACGAAGCTGGCGGCGGAACGATTCGAATTCACGACAGCGCGATTCAACAGAAAGTGTTTGGTTTGCTGGGCCTTGATGAGCAATCCGCCCAAGAGCGGTTCGGGTTTCTGCTTGATGCGTTGAAGTACGGCGCTCCGCCCCACGGAGGAATCGCACTTGGTATCGACCGAGTCGTCATGCTGTTCGCGGGCTTGGATAATATCCGCGATTGCATTGCGTTTCCAAAAACGCAAAAAGCTTATGACATGATGACCGAAGCTCCCAATGTCGTTGAGACGGTTCAGCTTGATGATTTGGGCATTGGAATTTCAAATCCAGAAGCTGGCGATGAGTAGAAGAACTTGCTTCGAATTCGACCGGCGTTGAGGTTCGAGTGTGTAGTTCAGTGTTCGCAGTCCGCTTCGTTAGTCGCAGGTTACCGTCTCATCGTTCGTGAAAATCCTGTAATGGCCACCGCGATAGGAACGATAGCGTAAACGAAGTTCTTAACCGCCAGGATGGCCAGCGACCGGCCAACTTTAGATTTATCAATCGTGCGTCCCATCCGATTGCCCAGTTCTTCCATGTGGTTAACGACCGATAGCAAGTTGTAAACTTCCCAGAAGAACATTAGAAAAATTCCTGCGACGACCAGTGACGCAATCGTTGAGGCGGTGCTCGTTCCCCATTTAATCTGGACGCCGTTAGAAAGTTCCAAAATTGAAGTGATGGCACTCGCAATCATCGCGCCCGCGAGCGCTAGAAAAAGCAACGTCAAAATGATGCCCAAAATAATATGGAGCGTAAGTCCGATTCCTTCAGGCATCCCCGCAGCAGGTCCACGGCTGAAAACTGAGCCTTGTTGAAATGCGTTGTACGTGCTTCGCCCCAGGAAAAAAGTAAAGACAAGCACAAGCGGCAAACCGATAAACGTTAGAACCAGGTTCCAAATTGGAAGTGCTGTCGAGTGGACTGCTTCCTGTCGCTTGGCTTTTCTTGGTCGGCGTTTTTGCCTTGGAATGGGTTTGGCAACGGGAAGTGGTTGCAGGTTCGATTCCTGCGGTGATCCGGCCGCGAATAAATCTTGATCGTATTCGTCTGGTGAAAAAACTGACGGATTGGTATCGGAGAGTGGCTGCGATTGGCCCACTGGAGTCAGTTGCAACGGTTTATCAGGAGCAACCGGTATGGCATCCAATACATCGTCCATGCTGTCGAACAACGATCCTTTGGGACCACTATTTTTAGGTGAACTTTTGCCTGCCGGGATCGCATTCAAGATTTCATCTTCTTGATCTCCGACTCCAGAACTCAAGCGGGATGCTTTGGCGTCTGCTTGTCTTTTTAGTTCAGCTTTCTTTTTGGCCTTCAACGCTTTTTTACGTTTCAGCTCGTCGGCGACCCAGGCTTGCTTGTCTGCTTTTGAGCCAAGCCGAAAAACGAAACCGCATTGGCATTTGACTTTGTGCCCAACCATCTCAGGCTTAATTCTGTCGTGCTGCTTGTCGCACTTAGGGCAGGAAAACGAAAGTGTTGGCATCGGGAAGAGGAGGCTGGAGCCGAGCAAAATAATTCGATTGAATGATATCACTTCGTGGAAGCGTTTTTTCACCAGCACTCAGTATAGCTGGTTCGAAGGTGAAGCTGCGGCATGATGTCCAGTAAGTTACGCCTTGAAGAGTAATGCATCCCTACGTTTGATTCTTTTTAGCCAGCTTACCAAAACAGGGTGTAACGCTTTGCAATTGCTCAATTGCCCAGAAATTGCCCTGTTTTAGGGTGGTGAATCCATCTAAAAGTCTGGTTCGGAGTAGGTTCTTAGACAGATGCCAGAGAGTCGAGCTTAAAATGATTCGCTTTTCCAAGTTGCTGATTTGCATTGTCGGTTTGTCGATTGCTGGAACGTTTGCGGCTTCGGATGTCTCCGCTCAAACTTATATGCCAGAAACGTTTAACGAAAATCAATTTGTCGAATATGAGCGGCAGTTGAACGCGATTTTGAAAACGCGGCGCGACGAGGAAAAGCAATTCGTTGCCAAGGTTGTGGTCTTGGTGCGAATGGGACGCATCCCTTCACGTCTGGTTAGCACAAGTTATCAATGGGCTCTTAAAAATCGGCCGGATACAAACTACCCATTTATCTACTTCGAAAAAGTACTTCGAATCCAAGCGAGAGCGCTTGAGTTGGACAATGAAATTCCAGTTTTCGATTACAAAATATATAAGTCAGCAGGTCAGCAAGTAGCCGGTCAAAAAGCATCAGCAGGCCAACGCACTCAAGCCAATCGGAATTTCTTTTCGCGGCGTCCTTCGATTAGATAACTAATGACCATCAGGAACTCATCCTGATCGTCTTGATGAATCTTTGTCGCGTTGGAAACCCAACTGATCAATCAGCTTGATTCAGAAACCGAACCTGATTTAAAAGCTAAACCTTTTCCGGCGGAAATTCCACGTATCGCCAATAGCTATCCAGCATATTCACAAGGTTGACGAAATCCTTACCAACGTTGCCTTTGACTAGATAGCCAGCAATGTTTTTGTCGTATGCGCGCAGCTTGTCTTGGTCGTCATCGGAAGTTGTTAACATGAAAACAATACTGTTTTTAAGATTCTCGTCGTCGCGAATCTCTTGCAAGAGCTCGATCCCATTCATCTTTGGCATGTTCAAGTCAAGCAAAACAAGGAACGGCCGGTTTAATGGAGCTGTGCCATTGCCTCTCAGGTGAGTCAAAGCTTCCACGCCGTTTTTTGCGACGATAATCGAATTGGAAATTCTTTCTTTTTTGAAAGCACGTTTTACTGCTTCAATGTCAACTTCGTCGTCGTCGACGAGAAGAATGTTAACTGTGTTCCTGTTCATGGTTTCGACTTGGTTCCTTTCGCATCGAAGAAAAGTTTTTTCAAAGATGAGGAGATAAGAATTCGACTTCAGCTATCTACGTCTTCGATCTGACGTTCGGCAACTGGCCAATTAAACTTAAATGTCGCGCCGTTGCCTTCGGTTGATTCAACCGCAATCGAACCGCCCTTTGATTCTACAATTTTTTTCACAATCGCAAGTCCCATTCCGGTTCCCTCCAGCTCGTCGCGCGATTTTAACGTTTGGAACATTTGAAAAACCCGGTCGTGATATTTGGGAGCAATCCCGGGACCATCGTCAGCCACTTTGAAATTGATGAACTGCCCATCCAACGTGGCGTCAATTTTGACTTGCCCATCGTCGCTCGTTCGATGTTTAATTGAGTTCGCGATTAGGTTGCGAAGAACAAGTTCCAATTCCGTATGGCTGGCTTGAAATTTGAGTTTGGGACCAGTGTAGACGGCAGTAAAGCCTTTTGGTGGCGCAAGTAGGTCCGTTGTGTCGGCAACCATTTCTTCGATATTCACCAATACAATTCGGAAGTGTTTGCGACCAGCACGAGAGAAAGCGAGTAGGTCGTCGAGCAATTGCTCCAATCGTTTGACGCGAACTTTTAGCTTTTTAAAATGCTCTTTCGAAGACTCGGTTAACCGGTCGTAGGAATCTTCAAAGATCCATTCGGATAGATGATCAATGCCACGCAGAGGTTGTTTTAGGTCATGTGAAGCGACGTAGGCGAACTGTTCAAGTTCGGAATTGGACTGAACCAGGTCAGCATTTATTTGTTCCAGTTTGATTTGTGCTTGCCGGATATCATGGATGTCAATGCTGGATCCTGTGTAGCCCTCAAAGTCTCCGTTTTCCGCGCGGCGAACTCGCCCTCTTGCTCTGAATAAACGATACTCGCCGTCCTTCCTGCGAAGGCGATACTCAAGTTCAAAATCTCTTTGATTGTCATTGGCTTCAAAATAAGTCGCCTTTGTGCCTTCGATGTCGTCGGGATGTACAACGTTTGTCCAGCCATGTCCCAGTTGCTGTTCCAATGACAGTCCGGTGTACTCCAGCCATTGACGATTTAACCATGAGCATGTCGCATCCACTTCGGTGATCCAACAAGGCATGTTAATGTCGGCAACTTCGCGAAAGCGTTTTTCTGCAGTGGCGACGTCTTCGAATGCCGATTTGAGCTCAGCTTCAGACTTTTTACGATGAGAGATGTCCTGAATGAGTCCAACAAACGCAACCGTTTTTCCTTGTTCATCATGAAGATTCGAACCAATCGTTTCACCATCAAATTCTGACCCATCCTTGCGGCGATAGGTCATTTCATACGATTCTTTTCGCTCGTTGGCCTCAGGATTGAAACGAGTTTTTCCAGTAAGTGAAAACGCATCTGGTGTGGCGTATAGCATTTTGGTTTTTTGACCAATGACTTCCTCATCACTGTAGCCAAATAATTCGTTGAACGAACGATTGACCCGCGTAATTCTTCGCTCTGTGTCGGTATATATGAGAGCGAGCGGCATCCAATCGATAAGGTGATCCAGTTCAATTGTTTTGTTGCTTAAGGCACTTCGAGCAACAACTTTTTCAGCAATGTTAGACGTTGAAATAATTAGCTTGGATCGCTGTCCGTCCCAGTCAATGGTTGGCGTCGCACGACAACGAGTCCAAAAGAAATTTCCATTTTTGTGCTTGATCCGCAACTCATGAAGAAACGGTATTTGGCTTTGAATACTCTTATCAATACTCGCCCGAAAAGCCTGAAGGTCTTCAGCATGAACTCGTTCAGTCAACGATTCCAAAACGTTGGGAAAACTCGCGACATCAGTTTGGTCAAACCCCAAGAGCACACGAAAGCCCGGAGAGAAATTGACTTTATTCGTTTCGATTTGCCATTCCCAACTCCGTTCTGTGGACTGTTGGGAAGGCGCATTCGATGCGTTGCGCAGTTCGGTGCTCGAGTTGTTATCGAGGGTCGAAATCGAACCAGCAGGTTGGCTAGTCCGGGCAAAGAGTTCCTGAACAGTGAGCAGAAAGTTGGCGTCAGAAATAGACTTGCGAATCATCCGCGATTTTGGATTGCTTTCGAAAAGCATGCAAGCATCTGGCGATTTGACGTCTTCACAAATCGTCGCCAGAATCAGCGGACTTTGGGCCAAGTTTAAAGCAATGAATGAAATTAAAGCTAAGCCACCCGAGAAACTTGGTGGAACCGCGTCGTTCTCTAGAGCGATATCAGAGATGACGAGATCGACTGGTTGACCTTTTAAAAACGCGATGGCAGATTCAAGAGAGGTTGCATGGTTTACTTGAAAGCCAGCACCCGTGAGAAGTTTCTGCCAGTGAGATGCCTGCTGCAGATCTTTTTCGACCAGCAAAATGTTGGACATGCTCCTTGACTCTCTTGGGGACGCGATGAATAGGGAATAGTCGTTATTAGACGAGCAAAAAGTATATTCGACTTTTCGCTGGTCGTCTCGGCTCACAAGCTCAATTGTGAGAATAGGTTGCTTCCGTGGAGTAGGTTGTTTGAGGCGAGAATTCCGTCGGTATCAATCGTCCTTATTATTCGCAAGCTGTGGGTCGATCCAAATTTGCAGATACCACAACTGCGCCTGAATAGGTTTGGAGGCTCCCGTGAGGAAGTTTACGTTAATCGCAACCGTCATCGTTCTTTTGGCCAACGCCACTTGGGTCGCCAAGACTCAAGCCCAATGGCCTCAAACGACGAAGGATCCTCGCTGGACTGTCGAGTTTGGCGCGAAAGCGTACGATCGGCCGGGGGCGGAACTTGGTCTGCCCTTGATTACCGATGGGGTCACGATGGAAACATTGTTTGATTCCAACCAGGCATCGGAACTGGGAAGTGCAGGCGGAGCCGAAGTCAAATTTGGGTTCGTCAACAAACGCGGACGAGAATACGAAATCCGAACGATCATTGCTGATTGGGAACAGGATTTCGAAATCAACGGAGCCAATCTTCGTTCACCGTTTTTCCCTACTGCGGGATCAGAACCAACGACAGTTAACTACGACTACGATTCTGACTACTTCAGCATCGAAGTCATGTCGCGGCGAGCGATTTCACCAGGCATTACGTTTATGTTTGGCCCTCGATTTGTTTCGACGAAAGACAAAGTTCGATTCGCTGGATCGCTTTTGGTTGATCCCGGTGATGGTTCGCAGCCGGTTGTGGTTGTCGAGACGACGACCACCGAAGCGACTAACGCTTTGATTGGTGCTCAAGCTGGTTTTGAGTTCAATATTCCTCTGACCCAAGACGTATACGTCAGTTCGTTCATCCGAACGGGTGGCTATATGAATCCTACAGAAGTCACTAGCGTTACAAACAACAACGTTTCGTTTACTCAGAATCCATTGGAAAAAAGAACCAAGTCAACTGGTTCGTTTTTGGCAGAAGTTGGTGGTCGCCTGTACGTTGACATCATTCCAAATGGAATGGCGTCTTATGTTGGCTACGAAGCGACTTGGATTGACGGACTTGCTGTGGCCCCGGATCAACTGGTCACCCCAGCAGGTGGCGGTATTGAAACTGCGAACACACCGTTCTTCCACGCTGTTACGTTCGGAATCAATTTCAACTACTAAAATAACGAGTCGGATTTTGATGATTGGTTGGAAAACTTGATTTCCCACCAATTTCCGACATCGAGTTACTCTATCTCAAATGAATTTGAGGGCTGAGGGTTTTAAGAATCAAGAATATGTCTTGATTGAAGTTGAACTGTCTGTCTCAACGACCTAGAGCTTGCCGATATTTTTCATGATGTCGAGCAATCTTTTCCTGAGAGAGTCAAGTATGACGCAGTCTTCTTTTCAAAGCCCCTTTTCACAGTTTCTAAGCATTGTCTGTGTGACTATTGTTTTTGGGCTATCAAGTTCGACTGCTCAGGCGCAAGTTGAATTCAATTTCAACTATACGGATGTCAACACTGGTTTTAACGACGCGAGCCAAGGCGCTCAGCGGCGAGCCGCACTCGAAGCGAGTGCCGACATTGTTGAAGGGCTATTCTCAAACTACACCGCCACAATCAACATCGATGTCAACGGTAGCGTTACCAATAATTCGTTTCTTGCCTCTGCAGGGTCGAATTACAACTCCGCGTTTCCCGGCGCTGGGTTTGGCGACCGAGGCGATGTGATGACTAAAATTCTTGGTGGTGCTGATCCGAATTCTGGTGCCGCCGATGGAGTCGTCAATTGGAATTTTGAGGATTTCAATTGGGAGTACGGTACGGACTTTCAAGCAGGTGAATTTGATTTCGTGTCGACAGCGGTTCACGAGATTATGCACACGGTTGGATTCCTTTCCGGCATCCAGCAAGACGGTACCGATCTTTGGGGTAACAGCGTCAATGATCCTGGAACTTGGGAGCCGTTTGATGAGTTTGTCGCTGACAACTCGGGTGCGTTGATCGACGGAAGCACTTTTATCAACGACAAAACTCGTTGGGACGCGGCGTCGGTTGGTGGAACGGGAAGCAATGGATTGTTTTTCATTGGTGCAAACGCAATGGCAGCCAATGGTGGCAACCCCGTCAATCTCTATTCGCCTTCAACATGGGAAGACGGAAGCTCTGGTGCTCACCTGGACGACAACCAATATGGCGGTTTGTACGTGATGGAATCGTCAACTGGGACTGGACTTGGGGTTCGAGGCTTCAGCGACATCGAACGAGGAATGCTTCGAGACATTGGCTATACCAATCTCACCGCCGTCCCTGAGCCGACAGGAATGCTTGTCCTATGTTCACTGGGCATCTATGGCTTGTGCCGCAGGCGTCGTTAGTTCTCTTGGTAGCATTTCGTCGCGTCTTAATTATCGGGTGCCAAGCTTCACTCGTTGTTCATTCATGGCCATGCTGCCGCGTGGCCATGGCACCCATCGTGAATATTGAACTGAGTCAAAATGCTAGTTCTTGCAGAATGCTCGTTGCTTTGTTAATTTGAAATTATCAACTACCAATGCGACCAGTTAAAAATGTCAAACAACAATCCATACGAGTCACCCGAACCCGTTGTCGATGATAGTTCGGACGCAAGTGAGTCGCCTGCTACGAGTAAGGCTACCTATAAGGTCCTATCGGATACGGTCATCGGTCTCAATGTTCGCAAAAGTGACAACGCGTTTCAGGCTTTGTTTGTGCTTGCCTCGATGGTGGTTTGTGCAGCATTGGCAGTAGTTTTGACGATGCTGAACGCTGATTGGAAAATCCCGTTCTATGGAGCTGTTATTCTTGGCGCATTTGCTGGATTAGTCATTGGGTTCTTCGCAAGTGGAATCTATCTGATGCTTTATCGCGCAATTCGACATGCAAAAGGTAAGCATGACTAATGGTTCGTCATTGGTAATATTTAAGATAAGCCGCAGTGCGTTAGCCCCGGTTCAGTCGCATTTCAGTGGCGTAAAACCGGACGCTAACGCGTGGCGGCTGATTATCAACACCCTGAAAATCTAAGGCTGACAAAACCAGTAGGATCGCACAGCGTTTACGAAAAACGAAAAAAGCCCAGCGGAATTCTCCACTGGGCTTTTGGTTTAACATCTCGTTGCTTATTCAGATCAACTGAGCTTAGTGCAACTAAGTTTAGTCAGCCTGTACGACGTATTGAGACTCAAGCCACTTCTTGACGCGAATGTTTGCGTCCATCAAGTGTGCTTTTGTGTAGGCATCAAGTTTGTCGCTCTCGCCCGCCTTCTCAAGTTTCTCTTGAAGCTCATTCAACTGCATTGCAGCCAAGTTCGCGATTGGCTTGAGAGCCGTGCTTCCACCCCGACGCTCAGCGGCAAGGTCGAATAGACGCTGCATGTGCTCGGTTTGAAGGTTACGTCGAAGGCTTGAGATCGCTGGCTTTCGCTCAGTGAATTTTCCCTTTGGCATTTCATCAAGCTCAGTCCAAATTGAAGTCGAAACCTTTTCAAGAATCTCTTTCAAAGTGACCGCGTCTTCGTCATCAGGAATTCGAAACTCATTGTCATAGACGCGTCGTAGAACGGTTGGGTTCATCAACTGAGAAAGCGTTGAAGCCTGAATTCCCATGATGCGATCGTGAACAGGCCAAGCTGGCTCATTCATGATTCGATCGATGAAATCACCAAAGTAATCCGTCGTCATGTGATTGAGCAACTCAGGAGTCAGCCCAAACGCTTCGTCCTTAAACGAATTCTCAATGACAAAATCGAGAGCGGCACGTTGTTTATCGACAGGAACGACTTCGATCGGCTTGCGACCGTTTGGATCACCTTTTTTGTCACGATGAACGTAAGTTCCACCGAGCCAATTCGACATCATTGAAATCGACTTAGTCTGAAGACCAAGCGTCATGATGTAGCCTTTACGGGCTTTGTTCCAAGCGTCTCCGTCCTTGACGAACTTTTCCAAAATCTCGCCACGATGCTGCTCAGCAAGTGCGACTTGATCCTCGGCAAATTCCAACGGGTCTTTGGCAAAATCGTAACGTCGGGCCAGTGGATCCGGGCCAAAAGTATCTTCATCACTACAGAATGCCAATTCAGGTTCGGCAACTCGCGAAAGAATCTTCTTAAGACCTTTGTCATTGAACGTGTAGCCATACTCGATGGCCCACATGTCGTAGGGACCTACGCCAATCATGGCCCAGTCACCTTGGACGTCGCCATTTTTGACTTTGAAGTTCGTTGGCAAGTAATCCATCACGCTACCTGCGAGTGGTTTCTTGCCTTTGAATTCGTCGCTATTAATCTGCGAAACATCGTAGACACTTGAAGCTTTGAAGTTGTGACGAAGGCCAAGTGTGTGGCCGACTTCATGAGAAACAAGATCAGCCAACAGTGGGCCGATAAAAGACTCAGGCATTCCGTCTAGCATTTGCTCTTCGTCTTCTTTCTCTTCTTCATCGTCATCGTCGTCTTCTTTGTCTTCGTCGTCATCCATTTTCGCACGCATCATGGCGATGCTCATTCGCATGAGACCGACATCAAACCCACGACCTTCGGCAGCCATGCAGGCACCATTGGTTTGGCTTTGTCGTCCAGCAATTCCATCCATTGGCTCGTCGCCCATCAGGCGAGTCTTTAATTCCCATTGAGATTCACTCTTCGAAACCTGTGCCGCCTGGTGGACAAGCTGTGAACGAATAAAGTCACGTTGGGATGGATCGGCCATTCGAACCCGAGGATCCCATTCAGGATGCTTGGCAAACCAAGCCAACGTCTCAGGAGTCATTCCGTCCATCGCGATTTTCGGCATCAAGTCCGAGAATTGGTCTTCAAAAACGCGAATCCAACCATCCGTTAGAACGATATCGGCGTCAAGGATTTCACCCGTCAGCGGATTTGCGCGGCTTGGGCCAATCGCTGTACTAACGTTGTTGTTCAACCAGCGGACGAAGTTATAACGAACGTCCTCTGGATCGAGATCAATGTGCTGCTTGTTAGTGATGTCCTGTTGGCGAACTTCAATCGCATCCGCAATACCGATCTGCTCAAACGCTTTGTTCCAGTTCAGAATTCCTCGGCGAACCCAACGTCGATAGCGAACAGGTGTGGTGTGTTCGATGTAAAAGACGATTGGCTTTTTAGGAGGGCTGAGCTTTAGTTTAGGATCGCGTTTTTCGAGATGCCAACGGTTGATGTAATGCACATCAGTGTCGTCGCCTTCGTATTTACCGTAGTCACTGTAAGAGGTCGTGAAGTAACCGATTCGCTGATCAGCACGACGAGGCTTGAAGCCGGCGGTACCTTTGATTTTGCTGATTGAATAGTGAAGCGTTTTCAGGTTTCCATTGGACATGGGAACTTCGTAGGCGACTTCGATGTTCGACGGGAAAGCCTTGGCCTTCTTAATCGACAGCAAAGAAGATTGGGGGCTGACTGAGCCACCAAAAAAGACGCGGGCGTTGCCAACTAGTAATTGATCCAGATCGATAACCGGACCTTGGCCTTTTGGCATCGTCAAAATTGGAAGGTTCAACAACACGCGATCGGTGAACAAGCGGTTGACCGATGACTTAGATTCGTCGTCCGAACCTTTGATGGTCAAGTTCTCTTGAACGAGCGCGAGTTTCTTGCCGTACTTTTTCCAGTAAACATAAAACGCATCTGATTGAAGTCCGGCAAAGACTTCGCCGCCAGAGACGGTCGGCGCAATGAAGTGACGAGTTTTTGAGCTGGCGTAATCTTTAGGCAACTGAGCGAGCATATGGCCCGTTTTTTTGTTGGTCCAAAGCTTGAAAAACGAAGAAGTCCCGTCTTGGACTTTGACTTCGGTGAAGCCTTCTGTGATCTTCTCAAGCGGTGGATATTCTGGCTTGGGAGGAGTTGGCTTTTTTGTGTCTTGCCCGTCGGCGAGATTTGCGGCGAGCGTCGCAAATAACATCGCACAAATGGCGAGACTGAAACGGCGAATACGAAGCATCAATGATTCTCCTCTAAGATCGAGTAGTGGTTTGCGTTTTCAAACGGACGCGTGGGTCGAGCAATTATTGTAGTGAAAATGCCAATTCCCCAAACGGTCCTAAGTGGAAATCTTGTTCCCAAAATGAACAGAACTCAGCTTTCATCATAATCTGGCCAAATAGCCGGACGTTTAAATTTGCCAAAGAACAATTTCTCACAAGCGAGCTTTTGGGGCGTTGAATTCAGGCAACATTCGGATACCAAACGTTGCCAAATCGCAACATGGAGCAAAATGAGAAAAGAACGATTTACCTTGGGGGCGAAAGCTCGGGGGCGAAGTGCAACGTAATCAGATTTCGTATGGACTTGTCGAGCACGCATCCAATGAGGTGCCTTTAATGCCAGATGAGACCTTGCCACACTTTCAGCATCCGGTATCGGTGAAAGTTTCACGATATTTGCAATTTCCGCGAATACTTTTTCTTGAAACTGATCTCACTATCCACTCGAAAAGCTCGTTGTTGAATTGTGGACTTGATATATTTAAGTAATCGAAAAGTGAAGTCGTTCATTTTGGTTGCGCGAGCGTGAGCAAATGCACGAATCAAATTTTCGATTGGGCTGCTGAAAGATTGAACAGCCAGTTGTGTAGGGATCGACGATTGGCGACTGGAAACTTGTTTTTCTAATTGAGACCAAAATGAACCTTGGATTCGAAATCGGATTTGATCGACCGTGGTTTTTGCTTTTACTTTTAATTCTCCCATTGATGTGGGCGTTGAGTTACAACAGCCTCGCTGGCTTGGGGAAAGGCAGGCGTCTGTTTGCGCTTTTGTTTCGCTCGCTCGTTGTGCTCCTCATGGTCATGGCACTTGCTCAAGCCAAATTGCAACAATCGACGGACCGCCTCACCGTGATGTTTTTGCTCGACCAAAGTGAAAGTGTTTCGACTGATAAGCGCGAGCTCATGTTGGACTACGTCTATCATGCCGTCAAAACGCATCGGCGTGAAGAAAAGAAAGACAAAGCCGGCGTGATCGTTTTTGGTGGCAACGCCAAAATTGAATCGGCTCCCTACGACGGATTGCTTCCCTCGATCGGAAAAATTGAAGCCAACGTTGGACTGCTGACGAGCTCGACCAATCTTTCGGCTGCCTTGAAACTCGCCAAAGCGGCTTTCCCTGAAGACACCGCCCGTCGCGTCGTCATCATTTCCGATGGAAATGAAAATCTTGGTGACGCGACCGAGATCGCGCAGGCCATGGCCGATGACGGAATTGGAATTGATGTCGTGCCGGTCGAAATGTTGGCTGACTCAGAAGTCTCGGTCGACCAAGTCGTTTTGCCGACAGACATTCGTAAAGGTCAAGAGTTTGAAACGCGAGTCGTGATGACGAACGACTCGATCAATGACGAATCGGTGACTGGTAAGCTTCGGTTGGTTCGCAAAACGCCTCAGTCGGAGGAGTTGGTCGACGAGCAACCCGTCACGCTTCCGCCAGGCAAGACGGTCATTGGCTTTACTTCGAAACTTGAGCGTTCCGCGGTCTATACCACCGAAGCCATTTTCGTTCCTGATGAAGGTCAAAAGGATTCAATCGCTCAGAACAACATCGCGTCGGCTTTCACTCAGGTCCGCGGCAAGGGAAAAGTCCTCTTAATCGAGGACGCATTCTATAGCGGCGAATTTTTGCATCTGATCGAACGGCTTCAAACCAACGCAATCGAAGTCGACATCATGCCTTCTTCTCAGTTGTTCACGTCGGCTGCTGAACTGTTGCAATACGATTCGGTGATCCTTGGGAACTTACCTCGTGCATCGGGCGACGAAGCCGGCGCGGACGAGATTCAGTCATTTAGTGACGCTCAAATCAAGATGCTGGTCGACAACTGTGAACACATGGGCTGCGGGATCGTCATGATTGGTGGCGATCGTTCCTTTGGAGCTGGCGGTTGGTCGAACACGTTGATCGAAAAAGCGATGCCTGTCGATTTTCAAATCAAGAACGACAAGATCTCTGCCGTCGGCGCTTTGGCGATGATGATGCATGCTTCGGAAATGGCTAACGGAAATTACTGGCAAGTCAAAATTGGCGAAGAGGCGATCAAGGTCCTTGGCCCCATGGATTATTGCGGCGTGATTGACTGGAGCGACTACGGCGGCACTCCGCGTTGGTTGTGGAAGATGCCAAATGGCGTCGATCGTGTCTTTCAAAATCGCAATCGAATGTTGGGGATGGTCAATCGGATGACTCCAGGCGACATGCCGGACTTTAACGCGCCGATGAAGGTCATGCTCAATGGCTTAAAACGCGTGAATGCTTCGATGAAGCACGTCATCATCATTAGTGACGGTGATCCAACGCCGCCAACTCGAGCGCTACTAAATAGTTTTGTTCAAGCAAAGATCAAGATTTCAACCGTCGCCGTTGGTACGCATGGTCCAGCCGGGAGTACGCCACTTCAACGAATCGCCAATGCCACTGGCGGAAGTTACTACGTTGCGAAGAATCCCAAAGCACTGCCTAAGATCTATCAACGGGAGGCGCGTCGCGTTGCCAAGCCTGTGATCAAGGAGTCGGAAGCGGGCATGATGGTCGTTCCTGTGCAAGGTGCCGGCAATCATGAAATTATGAGCGGGTTAGAATTGGAAAGCTTGCCGCCGTTTCTCGGCTACGTGATGACGACGCGAAAGAAAAGCAATTTGGTTGAGCAGTTGGCTTTGTCGAGTGATCCTGCAGATGACGGTGGAGAGAATTCGACTTTATTGGCTGCGTGGCGGTACGGCAACGGTCGCACGATCGCGTTTACGAGCGACGCGGGCCACAAGTGGACGAGTCAGTGGTTCAATGACGAGCAGTACGACAAGCTGTTTGTTCAAATGATTCGACACTCGATGAGACCGATTACCGAGGACGCGAACTTTTCGGTTTCGACGGAAACGAAAGATGGAATCGCAAGGATCGTCGTGACTGCTCTCGATGACAAAGAGAAGCTCTTGAACTTTCTTGAGATCAATGGCCGTGGAATTAATAGCTCGAATACGGGTGGCGACGACGAGGGGATCTCGCTTCAGTTCAATCAAGTCGGTCCAGGCCGGTATGTTGCCGAGCATGCAATCAAGGGGCAAGGCAATTTGCTGTACACGATTTTCCCCGGTGAGGGCTACGAGCGTTTGACGGCCGGAATCAACGTTCCTTATTCGTCAGAGTATTCAACACGAATTTCGCACACTGGTTTGTTGGATTCGTTAACGCGATTTAAGCCGCGTGGTGGAGCGCCGGGGGAAATGCTGGAAAAGCTTCCTCAGCCAACCGAAGACTGGTATTCGTCAGGTCGCTTGAACAGTTTCGGTGTTGAGCAGTTGAGTAAAGTGTTAACCACAAGTACGTTTCGCCCGACGTTGTCTGCAGCAATTGGAATTCAAGACATCTGGCCCTGGCTCGTTGTGCTTTGCGGCACCGCATTTTTCGCTGACGTTTTCGTTCGTCGCGTTGCGGCTTCACCATGGGCAATCGTCAGTTCGTTCTTGGCTTTGATCAGTCTGTTTTTGTTGATCGCGTTTGCGTGTTCATTCTTCTTTGATTCATCAATGGGCGAAGCGTCAAGATTCAATTGGCCAATCGTGGCGCTCGTGCGAGGGCTGCTCACGGTTTATCTTTCGTTCTACCTCTCG
>CAYMFZ010000062.1:0-8593 GCA_964389585.1 uncultured Pirellulaceae bacterium
CGCACGATTTTAGGTTTTGAAATGTCCTCTAGTGGTTTGTCAAATCTAAAATTTAGGTCCAGCCGTTGTGCGTTAGCACCCGGTTCAGTTGCGTAAATAAAACGGACGCTAATGTGTGGCGGCTGATTTTCAACACCCTAAACTTTAGGGCTGCCAATGCACTAGTTAACAATTTTGATTTTTGCTTTGGTCGATGTTGTTGGTTGGCTAGGACGCTCAAGCCCAAGCTTCTCCCAAGACAGATTTCCGGTTCTTAAAACGGCTGTCGAGTTCGAACTTGGTTGGTTTGTCCGTGCTGCACCCTTCAAAGGTGTCTGAGCCCGCAGCCGACGTGTTGGCTGTGGATTGTTGTCACGTTTTGGCGTGACGGTTTTGACTTTTGGTGAACGCCGCTGAGTTCGAGTTGATTTCGCAACAGGTTTTCGAGAACTCGTTTGCGGTGAGGCAGGTGCAGCAACTTCTTCTTCATATGCGACCTGGCGAACGCCAGTTTGAATTCCATTTTGTGAAGTCGACTCTTGAATCGGAGTTGGAACGGCAGGTGCTGGAGTGTTGTAGTAGATTGGAGTTTCGTACGGCACGTTTTGGCCATCGAATGGGATGCTTCCCTCGATTGGAATCCCGTCCATTGGAACGACATTCATTCCATCATTCATTGGAGCTACCTGATAACTGTCGACGACTGGCTGGTTTGCTGATTTCGCATAAGCCATTGGCGTATTACCGACGTTGTTTGCGGACGGCCAATTCTCTCCACGGCTAATCACCTGAGGGCGAGTCCAGCCGTAGTTAAGTTGTCGGCTGGCACCACGGCGTCGAGCGTGCTCTTCGGCATCCATGTAAGCTTTACCCGGCCAAGGTCCCTCGGCGAAACAGATTCCTGAGTAGGCCAGGATCGTTCCCTTGCGTCGATGAATCAAAGCGATTGTTTTGTTGTACTCACAGAGAGCCGTATAAAAAGCGATTTCTGCTTGCGAGCGTCGACGTTGTGCATCAAGTGCAACGTCAAGTGTTTCCACTCCGGCGTCTTCGAGTCGCTTAAAGTGTTCTTCTTCGGTTGTTGTGTCTTTCCAACGATTGAATGAAGACTGCATGATCATTTGGTTGGCCGCCAAGGCACGAAAGGCTTCGGTTAGTTCTTTGGAAATGTCCAACTCCATGTCTTCGATTCGAGCCAGCTCACGAGCCAGTTTCAATTGAGCATTTCGAACATTGGCAAGTTCTCGTCGGAATCCGATCGGCATTGCGAATGTTCCGCCGAATTGGACTTCTTGATAGTTGCCCTGATAAAGATCGTTGAGGGCAGCACTATCCTGGTCAGGGAAAGTTCCTCCATCGTCACTTGATCCAAATTTATTCCCAAGCCCCAACCAGCGGTAAAGCAATGAAACATTGAGTTCGGGAAGCAAACCATTTTTCGAGTACGCAAGTGCAAGCTCTCTCTTTTTAACTTCCCAACGCTCTTGGCGAAGTTCTGGTCGATAGGTTAGGGCTTCGCAAAGCGAGTTGCACCAATCGAACTCGACAGGAGCCTTAACCGGTTCGTCGATTGGACGAAGGAAGCGACCATCAGTCATTGCCCATCCCAAAAGAAATCGCAATTGGCCTTCGGCGTTCAAGACACTGTTGTAAGCGTCGATGACTTGGGCGTCGAAGAAGTGATACTGTTCAGATGCCTGAGCAACCTGTTGAATGTTGACTTCGGCACCTTCGTCGAATTGATCCTTGACGATTCGCCAAGTCTCCAAGGCCGCATCGCGACCTGTCTTGGCAGCATCAAGGTTTCGGTAAGCACAATAAAGGTCCCAGTATCGAATTTCGACGTTGGTGACTTTGTTTTGTAGCGTGGCTTCAAGATTTGCAAGTTGTTGATCTGTTCCAATTCGAGAGATCACAATCGGCATGCGATTAATGAAGGCTCCACGTCCGCGAAGAAGTGGCTGTCGAATTTCGGCTTCGAAACTGGCTCTGTAAAAACTGTCGAGGGCTTGAATACCGGCCGGAATGATTGGGTTGTTGTTAGCGGTGTACTGGTTGATGTTTCGGAAAAAGATCTGAGTACCGTTGGCAGACTTCTTTGCGACTTCTGATTGCCAAGTGACTTGGTCTTGTTGAAAGACTTGGGCATTAAACTGGTTCAGACGACTGTTTCGTGGCTCGTCTGAATTGGTGTAGTTCAAACTGCTCGTGTACTGAGCATCAAACTCAGCAAGTGCAGCTTCGACGCCTTGGTTGCCATCAAGTCCACCGTTGGTGGTGATGCTTGACGGATTCGCGATCTGACCTGGCTGTCCGATGAAGCCTGGCTCTGATTCACGAATCGCAACGTCGTAAGATGTCGCAGCGGCACCTGGGCCGTTGGACAGATTATCTTGACCAGGAGATACTCGAGTCGCTTGCAGCGACGGCGTTCCATAACCTCGAATGACTTTCGAGTTTTGAAGTGCGTAAGAAACAGCGTCTTCAAGCGTAATGTCTTCGTACGAGTTGAAATCCGGATCAATCACCGTCATCGGATAGTGCGATTGGGTGACTTCATCGAGCGTTGGATACTCAATGTCTGGATACTCGATCGCAGTCGCTTGTTCAACGTAATGCGAAAGGTCGCCTGTGTCGTTGATGTACATCGGTTTGGATGGGTTGCATCCAGACGCAAACATCGCCAAACAAGCGGACAAAGCAAAAATTTTCGAGGGGCTGAATCTCATCGGAATTATCCTGATGTGTGTTCGAAAAAAACGTCTCGTGGCTCGCAGCAAGCCACGAATACGTTTTGGCAGAATTGTGTCGATCTGCCATCGAACCCCCCGGTTCCGTCCTCCAAAAATTCAACTGCACGTTGCCGCGCAATCGAGCCTTCTTTGGACCGACAAATGTGGTATCGGCCTCTCCCGCGGTAAACTTCGCCTAATCCGTAGAATTTGACATAATTATTCTTTGGGTGGATATTTGCGTTGTTGGCGCAATGTAGGTTGCTGGCGTTTTGGTGGGCTAGCCATAGCTTGTTAAGCTGGGCGGCCAACGATCAGGACTGAGTTCCAACGATCCGGTCTGATTGGCGAACGATCGAGATTGAGTTCCAACGATTGGGACTGATTGGCGAACGATCGAGATTGAGAGCCAACGGCACGGCATGCGATAGCCATGGACGCAAGTCCATGGTTTAAGCGCCCAACAATTTCGGAGTCCCGAGGGGACGGCAGGAAGCGTCGCAAACATGCGGTCCCTTCAGGACTCCGTTTGTTTTAGGGTAACGCACCTCGGACTTGCGTTATCCCCTGCCATGCCTGTCGGCATTCATTCGTTATACCGATTCTCCAACTCAAACACCGCCAAAACCGGCCGATGATCAGACGTCTTGGGTCCGTCGAAAACCAAACACTGAAGATTCTTCCAACGATTGGCTGGTGCGGCGAAGATGAAATCAATCTCTTTTCGGGGATCAGTCGAGGAAAACGTAAACTGATCACTTTTTGGTTTCTCAGCTTCCAAACTGTTTGCAGAGAGGCGCCTCAACGTCTTGGATTTAGGCGTGTCGTTGAAATCGCCCAGTAACACGTATGGGAATTCAAGCTTTTTCAAAACGCTAGCCAAATGTCGTGCTTGCTCAAAACGGACTTTGTCGTTCTTTGCATAGTCAAAATGAACGTTCACCGCGACGATGACTTCTTTGTTTGGAAGTTCGATTTCGCATGCGAGCGCGATCCTGGGCTCAAGCCCTTCTGGCAGCGGGATGTCATACTGCTTTTTGATGGGAAAGCGAGAAAGAATCGCCATTCCGTATCGCCCACCGTCATAATCCATGAAAGAGCCGAACGCGGATTCCATATTTAATTGCTTGCCCAAACTCGCAGCCTGATCAATTTTACCGCTTCGCCTCGCCAAGTTGTCAACTTCTTGCAAACCAATAATGTCAGCGTGAAAGTTGTTAAGCAACGCAGCAGATCGGCTGAGATCGACTTTATTGTCAGAGCCTTCGCCGTGTTTAATGTTGTAGCTGGCAACTCGCAATCGTGTTGCGTTTGAATTTGGCGGGTCCCATTTGAAACGAGTCACCAACGCAGCGTGGTCGGATGGAAATTTGTCGGAGTGCGAATCAATTACTTTGGATTCGAATGGAATCAACTCATTTCCGTGATAGTAAACAAAGTCGATGCGATCCTGTTCTTGTTCTTGAAATCGAGGCGTCCAAGTCCGATCAGTTTTGCGATCGACCTCGGGGTGCATCTCTCTCCATGAGTCGCGAAATCCTGCACGGGTCATGACTTGACTGGTTGGCCAGTCAATTGCGACCTTGTATTCAGCTTTGGATGAAGGCAAATAATCGAGGTGCGACATGCTATTGAAATCACCTGCGATGACGATAGGAACATCAGCGTATTTGTCGGTCGATAAACGCTCTTTGATTTGAGCCTGAATCTTTTTCAGGTCATCGCAAGAAGCTTGGCAAGCGGCCAGCATGGATTCCGGTTTTGATGTGTTTCGTGTTCCGGCTTCCCAAATTTCATTGTTGTAGGGTAGCCAAATTGAGTAAAACGCAAGCTGTCGGCCGTTGGGAAGTTCGAGCAAACCGCCAACGCATTTGAATTCTTCGAAAACAGAAATGTCTTCGACGACCGGAAACCGGCTGTGGATTGAGACGTTTGTGCCGCGAGGATGGAAATGAAAACCAAGCGCCTTTGAGATCAACTCACCTGAACCGTAAGTTTCCTGCATCGCGACGACGTCTGTTTTACTTTGGCGAATAACGTCCACGACGCGCTCGGGGCCAATGGCTTCACCGTCTTCTTTCCCACCATGCCAGATGTTCCAACTCATGAAACTGATTGAGTCGAATTCTTGACCAGCGCGATCGGAAACTTCGTTGCCAGTGGTTGGCTGGGCGAGGGCCGACGGCGACTGGCAGGCAATTGCCCAAACAATCGCGAGGCTTAAGATGCACTTGGTGCTTTGGGGGATTGCTGAAATTCGATTGCGACTCAAAGTCTTCTCCTGTTCAGTTCGTAAATCGGTAACGCACGCGAATGTGATTCACGTTATGACCGCGGAGCGATCAACGACTATCGATAATTTCTTCAAAATCTACCGGAAATGAAGATGCGATAGGCGAAGAAATTAGCGTTCGATTAGTGAAGATTAGTGTTCTGAAAACTTGAACGCTAATCCAAGCTAATCAAACGCGCGGACTGGGAACCCTGCGACGGTACTGGAGGCTGCAGCTTCCAAACACGCAGAATTTACTTCAAAATAGGCGGTATTGCGGTCTAAAAGTTGGGAAAAGCCGTTGAACGCTTTCCTAACCGACGCTAAAATTTGAAATTCCAAAAGTGACCCCGAAACCGGCGTTTAGGTAGAAGACAATGGCAGTTCCAAAAAGAAAACACTCAAATTCACGCTCAGGCAAGCGTCGAGCAAACGATGGCATCAAGCCACGTCCACTAACGCTTTGCCCGAAATGCAGTAAGACAATGCCGACGCACGTCGTTTGCCCGACTTGTGGTTACTACATGGGCCGTGTCGTTTCACCAGCCAAAGAAGAAATCGACGTCTAATTCGACGAGTTCGATTAAAAACGGAATCAACAAAAAGCCTTCTGGTAACTCGCCAGAGGGCTTTTTTCGTAATGTAGAACAGTTGTCCTCAACTGTTCCGCAATCAAATCATTGCGCAATCAAATCGTTCCGAAGCAGTTCGTCCGCACCATTCCGCATCTCACGAAGCAACCCAATCAAAACTGAGTTAGAATATCCCAAGTCGACCATCAGTCTCACTTACAAAGAAGCTCAATGACATTTACGAAATTCATTTTTGCATTTGAAATATTGCTTATCAGCCTGTTTTCGGCTTCCGATATTTGTGCCAACGAAGGTGCAAACAATAGATCCAACGAAACAAGCTCTTCAATTCGATTCAGCGACGAACGGCCCAACGTCGTCTTTATTCTGGCGGATGATCTTGGCTGGCGAGACCTTAGCAATGAAGGCAGCACGTTTTACGAAAGCCCGCACATTGATCGGATTGCCAACGAAGGCATGAAGTTCTCGCGCGGCTATGCGACTTGCCAAGTCTGCAGTCCATCACGAGCGAGCCTGATGACTGGAAAGTACCCTGCCCGACTCGACATCACTGATTGGATCGGAGCCGCCGCGGGAGACAAATGGAAACGTAATACGAAGCTGCTTCCTGCGACATACAATCGCAATCTTCCGCACGACGACGTGACAATGGCCGAAGCGTTTCGCGAAGGCGGCTATCGAACTTTTTTCGCGGGCAAATGGCACTTGGGGGGCGAAGGATCTTTGCCGACCGATCATGGGTTTGAGTTTAACGTAGGTGGTCATCATCGAGGTTCGCCTCCTGGTGGATTCTTCTCGCCTTATACGAATCCGAAAATGGAAAGCGGTCCCAAGGGCGAGCAGTTGCCGTTAAGGCTTGGTCAAGAAACCGCCAAGTTCATTGAAAAGCACAAGGACGAACCGTTCTTTGCCTATTTGTCGTTCTATTCAGTTCACGCCCCAATTCAAACCACGGAAACGCTTTGGAAAAAGTATCAGGCGAAAGCCATCAAGCAAGGACTGCCCGAATCACGTTTCATCGTCGATCGAACAACCCCAGTTCGCCAAGTCCAAGACAATCCGCTTTATGCGGGAATGATTGAGTCGATGGATGATGCTGTGGGAATGGTTTTGGAAACGCTGGATCGATTGAAGCTAACCGACAACACAATCGTCGTCTTTACTTCGGACAACGGTGGCGTTTCGGCTGGTGACGGCAAGGCGACTTCGAATCTTCCTCTGCGTGGCGGAAAAGGCCGGCAATGGGAAGGCGGAATTCGCGAGCCGTTTTATATCAAGTCGCCAAAAATGATTGCGGCTGGATCGAAATGCGATGTTCCAGTCATTGGCACCGACTTTTATCCCACCTTGCTGGAGATGGCAGGATTGGATGCGCGGCCAGAGCAACACGTTGATGGCGTGAGTCTCGTTCCGCTCTTGACTGGCAAGGAAATTGAGAATCGCGCTCTGTTTTGGCACTATCCTCACTACGGCAACCAGGGGGGAGAGCCTTCGACGATTATTACCCATGGCAAGTGGAAGCTGATTCACTATTACGAAGACGATCGAAGCGAGCTTTACAACATTGACTCCGATGTGGGCGAACAATCGGATGCGGCGAAAGAGTTTCCGGAGGTCGTTGAGAAACTTTCGCGCGACATGCAAAGCTGGCTTGCGGAGGTTGATGGACGGAAGCCAATTCCCAATCCGAATTTTGATACTAAAAAGCACGTCCAGGAAAAAGATCGCATCGCCAACAAACTTCGGCCTAACTTGGAACGCGAGCACGCGAACTTTTTGAAAGAAGATTTCAAACCAAGACAAGGCTGGTGGGAAGAAACTGGCAAGTAGGCGGACTAACCAACATTATTAGTGTTTGATTAGCGCAGACTAGAGTTCTGAATACTTGAACGCTCATCTCCACTAATCGAACACTAATTTCTTCGCTTTTTGCCTCTTCAATTCAGTTGAGAATTTTGTGAATTGCCGACCATCGATAGTCGTTGATCGCTCCGCGGTCAAAACGTGAATCACATTCGCGTGGGTTGTCGAATTCTTCTTCCATTTTAAAGCCGGCTGAACATCTAAACCTCTTGCTTCGACATCAAACCGATTCAACGTCAACAATCAAACAAGCAGGTCGTGAACGACCTTGCCCGCGACATCGGTCAACCGAAAATCACGTCCACGATAACGATAGGTCAATCGCGTGTGATCAATTCCGAATTGATGCAACATCGTTGCGTGCAAGTCATTGACGTGCATTGGATTCTTGACCGCCGCGTAACCCAATTCGTCAGTCGCTCCGTAAGTCATCCCAGGCTTGATCCCGCCTCCCGCCATCCAGCATGAAAAACCTTTGATATGGTGATCGCGTCCATTGCCTTGGGCCATGGGCGTTCGCCCAAACTCACCACCCCAAATAATTAGAGTGTCATCAAGCATTCCACGTTGCTTGAGATCTTGCACAAGAGCCGCAGAAGCTCGGTCGACCAATCCCGCGGTGACCTTGATTCCCTTTTTGATTCCACCGTGATGATCCCAACCACGATGGTAAAGCTGTATAAAGCGAACTCCTCGCTCGGCTAAACGACGGGCGAGCAAACAATTCGAAGCGAAACTTCCATCTGCGCCTTTTGTCCCGTAGAGGTCAAGTATATGTTGCGGTTCCTTTGAAATGTCCGCCAATTCCGGCACCGACGTTTGCATCTTAAACGCAAGTTCGTACTGTGCGATTCTTGTTTCAATTTCCGGATCGAAATCTGATTTCATTCCAATGCGATTTAATTTCTCAACCGTCGAAACGATGTCGCTTTGACGAGTCCGGTCAACACCCGCAGGATTCTTGATGTAAAGAACGGGCTCGCCTTGAGAGCGAAACTCGACCCCCTGAAACTTACTTGGCAGAAAACCGCTGTGCCACTGTCGCGAAGCAATTGGTTGTGACTGGCCACCGCCAACCGATGTCAGAACAACGTAACCGGGAAGATTGTCGGCTTCGTTTCCAAGGCCATACAGCAGCCATGAACCCATCGACG
>CAYMFZ010000062.1:8603-15510 GCA_964389585.1 uncultured Pirellulaceae bacterium
GCTTGTGCCAGTGTTGAAAAGCGTGTGGGCGGGGTCGTGATTAATTTGATCCGTATGCATTGAGCGAACAATGCAAATCTCATCTGCGATCGCTTGCGTGTGTGGCAGGATGTTTCCGATTTCATTGCCTGACGTTCCACACTTTTTGAAACCATGTTGCGGTCCCATGATTTTCAGTTCGTTGCGTTTCCCTTGAAGTTGCGCAATCTGCTGGCCATCGGTGACGGACTTGGGCATCGGTTTGCCATCCAGTTCCGCAAGTTTCGATTTATAGTCGAACGTCTCGAGATGAGATGGGCCACCGGCCATGCACAAGTGAATCACGCGTTTGCATTTTGGCATTCCAGGTAATTGAAAATCTCCGCCTGAATCATCAAGAGAGTTTAAAACCTGAATGTTTGCCGGCAAGTCTCTCGTCAGCATTGAACTAAGTGCGAGTCCTCCGACGCCAGTTGATGCATGCTTCAAGAACGTCCGGCGCGAGAGTGTTCTTTGAATTTGTTCCATCAATCGAGATTCTGAATTGTGACTCATGGTTTACTTTCGCAAGACAAATTCATGCATGTTGATGACGGCGCGGCAAACGGAAGTCCAGGCCGCTTTTTCGGCGATGTTGGTTTGTGGTCGAGTCGTTTCGGACGACTGTTCTGCACTTTTGTCACTCGATTTTCTTGAATTGTCTGACCCAGCGGGTTTTTTAAGTTCAGTGTTCTGACCGATCGAAAGAAGTGCCTTTGCATCTTCGATGGCGGAATTGTAGTGCTGCCGATGCGACTCCAATAATTTCGTCAACACGACGAGCTCTTCCTTTTTCGGATCACGAGAAAACGCGAGTTGAAATATCTGATGAAACCGCTCTTGATCGTCGGCGGAATGTTGAATCGCAAGTTCAGCCAGCGAATGAGCGGCTTCTACGTACGATGGATCGTTTAGCAGAACCAAGGCTGCTAGTGGCGTGCTAGATTGTGGTCGAGCGGCAGTACATTCTTCTCGAGAAGGAGCATCAAAAGTCTTCATGGCTGGATGAAGGAATTGTCGTTGCCAATGCGTGTAAATGCCGCGTCGATACTGATCTTCGTTTTTGCTTGGCGAATAGGATCGCTTCGGAAAGTTAAGATGTCGATAGAGTCCGGTTGGTTGATAGGGCATCACACTCCGTCCGCCCATCTTTTTGACCAGCAAGTCGCTGGCTGACAGCGCGTGGTCACGGATGAATTCGGCGTCCAGTCGAAACCTCGATTGCCGAGCCAGGAGGCGATTTTCCGGATCGACTTCGTCCAGTTCTGGTCGCAACGATGACGATTGGCGATATGTTTTTGAAAGAACGATGTCTCGAATGAGATCTTTGACATTCCAGTTTGATTCGACGAATTTCGTTGCGATTCTGTCCAGCAACTCAGGATGAGAAGGAGATTCGCCTTGGGATCCAACGTCATCGAGAACATTTGAGATACCGGATCCAAAGAACAATTTCCAAACTCGGTTTGTAAAGACGCGAGCGGTGAGTGGATTGTTTTTGTTGACGATCCAATTGGCCAAATCCAATCTGGTTGCTCGCGCATCGGGATTCGATTTCGAAATTGAGCCGCCCAATACTCGGGGGACGTTTGGTTCGACGACTTTTCCTGATTTGTCCATCCAATCGCCTCTTGTGAGAACTCGGATTTCTCTCGGCTCCCTCGCGACAGTGACCAATGTTGATCGCGAGTGCTGTTTGGTGATTGATTCTCGCTCTTGCTCCAACGCAACATGCCTGGCTTTCTTCGATTCGAAAGCTGGACCAAGTGACTCAAAAAACTCCGCAAGCTTCTTCAATTGTTCAGTGGTTCGGTCAGTTGGTTCTACATCGAATATGGCTTGAATCGGACTGGGAAGAGACTGGTCTTGTTCATTTACCAATTTCGATTCGATTGATTTGATTTCATCAACAACAGGTTTAAGCAATTGAGAATACTTGTCATCGTGAACGTCAATCGACGGGCCCCATTTTCCAGACTTGTTGGAGCCAGCGTAAAGTCCTTGCTCTGTGATGTCGGCGAAGAAAGCTGAGAATTCGTAAAACTCCTGCGTCGAAAAAGGATCGAATTTATGGTCGTGACACTCAGCGCACCCAAGCGTCACTCCCAACCAAACCGACGAAGTGGTCCGAACACGATCAGACGCATACTTGTTCAAATACTCTTCCGGTTGCACGCCACCTTCGGCAGACATCATGCCCAATCGGTTGTATCCCGAAGCAATCTTTTGAGACTGAGTTGGCGACGCAAACAGATCTCCGGCCAATTGCTCGCGCGTGAATTGATCAAACGGCATGTTCGAATTGAAAGACTCAATCACGTAATCTCGATAAGGCGAGACGCTGACGTTTTGGTCGCCGTGGTAGCCAACTGTATCGGCGTAGCGAACGAGGTCGAGCCAGTACACCGCCATCCGCTCACCAAAATGCTTGCTCCCAAGCAAGCGATCGACTTCATTGAAATAGGCGGCATCCATTCCGATGGTGTTGATGGCTTCGACAAATTTCTTTACTTCAGTAGGAGTCGGAGACAGACCCGTCAAATCAAAACTCAACCGTCGTAAAAGCGTATGAGGCTCGGCATCAGGCGATGGCTCAATCTGATTGGACTTTAGCTTCGCCAAGACGTAATTGTCGATATAGTTCTTGGTCCAATCAGAAGTTGCGACATTAGGCGTCTTAGTGGCAGTCGGAATTTGAAACGCCCAGTGTTCCGACCAGTTTGCGCCTTGTTTGATCCAGTCGACCAATAATTGCTTTTCATTAGCAGACAATTTCTTTAAGTGATCTACCGGTGGCATGACAACGTCAGGGTCGTCACTGAGGATCCTCTCGACCAACAGGCTTGATTCGACATCAGAGGCAACGATGACGCTGAAGTCATCACTCAAAGCACTCTCTTGTTGGTCCAACCGAAAATCGGTCGCGCGCTGGGCATCATCCGGACCGTGGCAGGCATAGCAGTTGTCAGACAGAATCGGTTTGATTTGTCGTCCGAAGTCAATCTCTTGAGCAACGAGTTCAGAAGATGGCGCAACAATTAAAAGTGCAATAAGCCAAATCGGTGAGGTGCAACGCGAAAACAAATGGTTCATTTGTCACTCAAAAGAATCGTACGTTTCGAACCCATATTCTACCCAAAGAAATCGCCTGAACCTATCGCGCTTACAGATTCGACTTTGGCAAACGTTTACAAGATTGATTCCTGTCCTGTTGGGGGGAATCGATAAGAACGTTATTCTGTTGGGGCGAGCAAATCGTGTTTGCAAATTAACGTTTCGAGACTGAGAAACTGGCTGCGTTGGCCAGCGAAAGCAAAATTGAATCATCAATCGGAAGACAATTTAGTCCGCTCAATCGAGGAAGATCCGATTGCGCAGTCGCTTCCGGAGCGCGCTACATTTATCCCACTCCGCCAATCCGACTTGCGGGCGCGTCTGGCGAGCGAATTTTCAGTTGAAGGAAGCGAGCTCGCGGAATTCAAGCACCTCTGTGCGCGACTGCAGGCGATCTTTCACGTTGAACATCTTTCGGTGTTGCTTCATTTGGAGGAACTTTACGATTCGCTTGACCCGGACACTCAACTTGTTGATCTTGATTCGCTGACGACTGAAAAAAGAGATCAACTTGCCAACACGTTACTGGATCGCTTGTCAGGATTGTTGTACAGCGCCCATTACAAACGGCTTTCCCGGGAAGAGCTTGAGCGTGCCATCGATATCGGTTGGCAATGGGGCGTTAAGCTGGAAGTTGATTTTGAGTTGTTCGATCGACTGGAGATCTTTGCCCGGGGCTATCAAACCGTAGTCGTTTCGCGTCGTCGGTGGCAGAAGTTTTTTCGCAAAGAGACAATCGAGTTGCCAGAGTTTCAGCGACTCATCATGGCGTTTCGCATGAAGCCGGATGATGCTCCCCAATCCAAAAAGAAAAAGGACGAAGACGCGTTGCATCACAATTTCGTCTACCTCAAAACATTCAAGAATATTCCAGAGAACGACTTGGAGATTCTCTTGCCGGGTTCAAAGGTTAGGCTTACGAAGCTTGATCGCGCGAAAGTTTTGCTGCCGACACTATCTGGAATGGCGATCACAATTTACAAAATTGTCCGTGGCGTATTGGTGCTTTCGTTAGCACTGACATTCACCTGGGATTACTTTTGGGGTTGGATCGTTTTGATTGGTGCCACGGGTGGTTATGTGTTCAAATCCGTGTTGAGCTATTTTCGCACGAAGAACAAATACCAGTTCGGTTTGACGGAAAGTCTTTATCTTAAAAACCTCGACAACAATTCAAGCGTCATCTATCGAATCTTAAATGAAGCAGAAGAGCAAGAACTATGCGAAGCCATTTTGGCTTACACTTTTTTGTGGAAGCATCCTGACGTACCCAAAGAGGGACTGACGGGCGGTGAGCTGGACGAATTGGTTGAGGAGTTTTTAATTCGAACGACAGATATTGATGTCGATTACGAAGTTCATGATGGACTTGGGAAATTGGCGCGACTGGGGTTGGCCCATGTTGATTCGACGGGTCGGTGGACGGTGGCGAAAATTGGAGAAGCGACACAATTCCTGAATCGAAATTGGAATGCGTTATTCGAATCCCGTGCGAGGGCTGTGGGGATGGGTGAGCCGTTAAAAGATGACCTGTTTACCGGTGAGTGAAACACCACTGTTATGGCTATTGAAAATTATTGAAAGACGATGTCTGTGGAAAAGAAATTGGATCATACCAAGAGCGTAATTGAGTACGCGCGGGCTAAATCGTTAATGCCCGGCGGCGTGAATAGTGCGGCTCGTGCCTTTGGTGCCGTTGGCGGCGAGCCGATCGTATTCGAAAAAGGGGATGGAGCCTATCTTTTTGATATCGATGGAAATAAGTATGTCGATTACATCGGCTCTTGGGGCCCGATGATTTTTGGTCATCAATGGCCTGCGATCAGCGCCGCGGTTCATGATGCGGTTGATCGAGGAACTAGCTTTGGTGCGCCAACGGTTGCAGAAAATGAGTTGGCTGAATTGATTATTGCCGCCGTTCCGTCGGTCGAGATGGTCCGACTTGTAAACAGCGGTACCGAAGCCACGATGAGTGCGATTCGCGTAGCGCGCGGTTTCACAGGACGCGATTTGATCGTGAAGTTCTCGGGGAACTATCACGGTCATGTTGATAGCCTACTCGTTTCGGCTGGAAGCGCTGCCGCGACTTTAGGAGTGCCGAATTCTCCCGGAGTTACTGAAGGAATCAGTCGCGACACGCTAGTGTTGAATTACAACGATGTTTCAGGTTTGGAAGACGCGTTTGAGAAGATGGGTGACAAGCTTGCCGCCGTGATCTTGGAGCCGGTTTGCGGCAACATGGGCTGCGTGACTCCATCGACCGCGTTTTTGGAAACGTTGAGAAAATTGACAAGGAAGCACGGAACGATTTTGATTTTTGACGAAGTAATGTGTGGCTTTCGAGTCGCACACGGCGGTGCTCAATCGCTGTTCAATGTGATGCCGGATATGACAACGATGGGCAAGATTGTTGGGGGCGGACTTCCGTTGGCAGTCTTTGGTGGCAAGCGTGAAATCATGCAACACGTGTTGCCTGCCGGTAAAGTTTTTCAGGCTGGAACGTTGAGTGGAAATCCGATTGCAACGGCAGCCGGAATTGCGATGCTTAAATCATTGCGAGATGAGCCGCCCTATGAACGGCTTGAAGCGGTAAGCAAGCGACTTGCAGACGGACTGACGAAGGCAGCGACTTCGGCAGGAGTCGAGCATTGTTTGCAACGCGTCGGCAGCATGATGACACTTTTCTTTCAGTCAGGACCAGTGACCGATTGGGAGTCAGCAGCACGCTCGGATACTGAAAAGTTCTCGAAGTATTTTTGGGGCATGCTTGAACGAGGCATTTATATGCCTTGCAGTCAGTTCGAGGCTTTGTTCGTTTCGGCCGCGCATTCTGATGCCGACATCGATCACACGATCGCCATGGCGGCTGAAGTTTTTCAATCGCTTGAAAATTAGATAAACATTGAATCAGAATTGATTCTAAATCTCTTATGATAGCGCGTTAAAAAACCGACAGCCAAAAAGCTGTCGGTTGATTTTTCTAGTGATTCAAATTTTTACCAGCGTGAGTTGGGGCATCCAGGTCCGCGACCATAAGAGCCGTAGCCGCCTCCGTATCCGCCGCGATAACCGCCTCCGTAGCCTCCGCCATAGACTCCACCGAAGCCACCACGGTTGATCGGTGCGTATTGAATTCCAATGCTGCTACCGTAGAACGAAGACTGACGAGGTTGGAAACCGCCTCCATAGAATTGGTTACCGCCATAAAACTGGCTGCCACCGAAGTTACGATTTCCGCCGCCATAGTAGCGAGCGTCTTTGGCTTGGCCGACTGCTCGACCCGTTGCTCCACCGACTAGTCCACCGATGACGGCGCCGGTGAAAGCGTTGTCTCGTTGGTCACCGATGACGCCACCAATGATTGCGCCGGCGATTGCGCCGTTTCGTGTTCCGCGCTGAGTGAAGTTTTGAGCTTGGGCCATTGACGGAACGGTGATGATGGCGACGGCTGCGATTGCGATTCCAATTTTGATGTATGACATCTTTGATCCTTGTGATTTGAGGTTGGGGGTTCGAAATAGATAGCTTGCATTGCTCGTGCCATCAAAAAAAATGCACTAAACCCCTGTTTTCGGGGACTTCTCGATCAAATCCTTTTTTTAATCGTAATCTTTTTGATCACAGGGTGTCGCGAATCAGAGACACAATCCGGCATCTATTTGCGAATTTCGGGACTAGTTTGGTCGTCAAAGCTGAACTTCGGGTGCCATCTGAACTGACGGTGCGATGAAGGGGGCCCCGAAAACGGGTGCCATGTTTACGCTTGCGTAAGCAT
>CAYMFZ010000063.1:0-8082 GCA_964389585.1 uncultured Pirellulaceae bacterium
CGCCGAATCTACGGTCTGAACTTTCAGCAAGCGATCAGCCACGTCGGTTGCCATTGCCGACCAGCCCGGTACGTCGGCTGGTGCGAAGAAGACAGATTTCTCTTCGGCCGTCGTTTCAAATCCACCGTTCGTTGTTTGAACTTCTGAAGCCTTCACGACACGGATGTTGTCAAGCAATGCACCTTGTCCATCGCCTTCAGGAGCACCGACTTCTGAAATTTCGCAGAACAACAATCGTGTTACATCAAGGTTGCTGCTGGTAACTTTAATGATTCCAGTCGTCCAAGAATCACCACCTGTGAAGCGACCGACTAACTCATTATTCCACCAGACTTCAAAATCGTGAGTGAATTCAGTCGCGTCTGCATTGGCAACTGGATGGTTGCGATAATCGAATGCGACCAAGTATTCGGTTTCCGCTTCCGTGTTGAGGTCTTGGTAGACTCGATCAAAATCGGTTGTCGTGGAATCGATGTCCAGCACGTTTCGGTAGCCGTCGATCTTCCATTCAAAGATATTAATCTCTTGGCCAGTTGCCGCGTCAAACGCATTCCAACCCGGGACTTCAGCTTCGGTGAAGAACTGGTCAGATCCAGCAGTCACAGATGCAAAGTCGCCGTTGACAACGATGTTCGTTCCCGTTGGCAGTAGCCCTTCGGCCTGGTGACCAGCGATAACGTCACCTGCAAGCAACTCTCTGGCTTCAAGTTTTTGAAAGTCAAGTTTGCTACTGTTTTTTCGGCGTCGATTTTTTGATCGTCGTTTCATTGTTGACTCAAACTGTTGGTTGAAGTTGATCGAATAGGAGGCAAGAAAATTGTATCTTTTCAGGACTAGGCCGTTAATTCATCGCCTTGCCACTTCTATTGTCAGAAAACTAAGCGAATATGGGTAATTTAGAATCCAGAGTAATTGATGGATTCGATTGAGTTCGCGTTCCCGGTTGAAAACTTAAAACAGGCTTATTTTCAAAAATAGTGTCAGCCCTGCCCCGTAGTAAGCCCCGAATTGCCCGAGAGTTATAAGTTTACCAAGTCCGATCGTTGCTTTTAACGATTGGATAATAATTGCAGGATGATGTGTAAAATCAACACCCAAAATCGCCTCGGATTTCAAAAGAAATTGGTCGTTTTTGGCAGTTTGCTCGTCACACTACCCTGATGCAGAAAACGATGCCAATAAACGCCGTCGTGAAATCATCTAACCAGAAGAGTATGATTTAGGTTTGATGCTGAGGCCTTCCCCTCCCAGTCGACTATCAATGAGGAATCTCGAAATGCCAATGGCAACTTATTGCAGCAAACTTTGGATAGTGATGATCGTGGCTTTGCTCTTGCCAAGTTTCGTTCTTGCGAATGACCCGCCGTCGAAGTACAAGAGTTCAGTCTCTCCGGTTTCAAAGGCTTCCGTCGAATCGGTTCCTCGAGATAAGATTCTCGAAATAAGTAAGCAAATTGACGAACTCGTAAGAGCTCAGATCACATCTCGCGACGAGAAACCGAACAAGCTTTCGACCGATGAGATTTTTCTTCGTCGAGCCTATCTCGACATAGTTGGGCGGATTCCAAATATTGATGAAACCAAAACGTTTCTTCAGTCAAAAAGTAAAACAAAACGCGCGGATCTGATCGACGATCTTCTTGACTCTTACGGATACGTCAGTCGACAATTCAATTTTTATGCTGATCTTCTGCGAATCAAATCGCGGCTGCCGGGACAATTGGTCGGCGTTTCTTATATCGACTTCGTCAAAGACTCACTCGAAGACAACAAGCCGTATGATCAAATGGTCCGTGAGTTGATCAACTCAGAAGGCCCGAATCTAAAACGAGGTAACGGAGCGGTTGGCTATTACTTACGCGATCGAAATATGCCAGAAGACAACATGTCGAACACGATTCGCGTCTTTTTGGGTACTCGACTGGAATGTGCTCAGTGCCATGATCATCCCTTCGATAAATGGACGCAGCGACAGTATTTCGAGATGGTCGCGTTCACTGGAGGGTTGCGATATCGCGCCGCAAGCACAGGATCGAAATACCAGCAAATCAGAAATTTGGTGAAGAAAGGCGAAGTCTCACAAAAGCAACAGGGGATCGTCAATCGACTGTCTCAAGGACTTTCCTTTGGCGTCGCTGGTTCTGGAACTGGTCTGGCAAGATTGCCGGAAGGGTTTCTTGGAGAAGACGGATACGAAGGTGAAGTCGTTGTTGGCAAAACCATGTTCGATGGAAAGCCGCTGGTCGCCGCGAAGGTTCCGCCTGAGCCCAAGAAGAAAAGGAAGGTTCGCAAGAACGTTCAACAGGCCGCAATCCAAGGGGCCAAGCAACTTAATTCGCGCGAAGCCTACGCAAAGTGGCTGACCGACTCCGATAATCCACGATTCGCCAAAGTCATTGCGAATCGACTTTGGAAGCAGGCGTTTGGACTCGGTTTGATTGAACCCGTCGACATTATCGAAGACCAAACGGTTCCCTCAAACCCAGAGTTGATGGATCTTTTAACGCAAACGATGATCGACTTGGATTTCGACACAAAGCAATTCCTGCGTGCGATCTACAACTCGGAAACGTATCAGGCGATGGCCTACGACAAAGACATTACCGATCCTACGAAATTCAATTTCAACGGCCCTGTCGTTCGACGCATGTCGGCAGAACAGATTTGGGATTCGCTCTTGGTTTTGACAGTGGCCAACACAGACGTTCGTCGCGCCTCAAACGACCCTCGTTTTCAGTCTTCGTTCTCGAACGATCCTTACGAGATGTTTGAGAAGCTGAATCAGATGGACATTGAGCAAATTAAAAAGGCGATTGTCGAGTTGGCTGATAAGACGAAGCGGAAAAAGAAGAATCGTTTCAAGAATTCGCCTGAAGCCAAAAAGTTGGCTACTCAGCGATCTAAAATCAACAAGCAAATTCAGGCGGCCAAGCGAAAGAAGAACGCGCAGCTCGAAAGAAAGCTGCGTATCGATTTGGCCAAGCTCACTGCTGACTTTCGTAAGAAAGCTTACGGCGGCGCGTTTAGCCGCGCTTCGGAAATGGATTCGCCCGCACAGCCCGGCCACTTTCTTCGTGAATTTGGTCAATCAGATCGCGAACAAATCGAAAACTCGAACTCCGACCCTGCGGTAACTCAAGTTCTCTCGATGATGAATGGTTACGTTGAAGAGAAAATCTCGCGAGACGCAAGTAGCGTGCTGATGCAGACGGCTTTGGCAGCCAAGTCCGCCAAAGAATGTACCGAATCCGTTTACCTTTCCATGCTCAATCGCAAGCCATTGAAGAGCGAAGCGCGTGCTTGGAATAAAGAATTCGATGCGGCATCCAAAGTGCGAGACATGACGAAAGTCAAAGAAGTCTACGCCGACTTGATTTGGACGCTTGCCAATTCAAACGAATTTATCTTTGTCAAATAGTTGACGGACGGCGGACTGAGATCAAACGCAAATTATTTGCATCGCAAAATGAACGTAAATTGAAGGCCTGAAATATGAATGAAATTCGAAACGCAAAAGACCCTTTTACGCGCCGTGCGTTCGTCACCGGAGCTGCAAGGACTTTGTTAGGCGTCGGCGCGATGCCCCTCCTTTCCAATATGGCTAATGCGGCGATCGCAACAGGCCGACCGTTGAACCCGGGGGCCAAAGCGAAATCGGTTATCTACCTCTACATGAACGGAGGCATGAGCCATATCGATACGTTCGACACCAAGCCGGGCGCGGAAACTCAAGGGCCTGTCGAGTCGATCAAGACTTCCGCCGATGGCGTTCAGATCAGCCAGTACCTACCCAAGCTGGCCGATCAAATGCATAACGTGGCGGTCATCAATTCGATGAACTCAACCCAAGGCGCCCATGCTCAGGGACGCTACTTCATGCACACGAGTTACTTTTTGCGAGGAACGATCAAGCACCCCGACATGGGCGCGTGGACGTCAAAGTTTCTCGGCAAGATCAATCCAGGTTTACCAGCCAACATAAAAATTGGAGGTAGCAGCGATGGATTGGGTGGAGGCTTTCTTGAGTCGGAGTTTGCCGCGCTACCAATCGGTGATCCAGAATCAGGCTTGCAACACAGCAAACTACTCGATGGCGTAACAAGCAGTCGCTTCGGTCGTCGCTTGAGAAAGCTGAAAGAGATGAACACTTCGTTCGCTTCGAAGTACGACACGAAAGAGGCCCGCGCCTACGCTTCGATGTATGACGAGGCGGTGACGTTGATGAAGAGTAAAGACCTCAAGGCATTTGACTTGAAGGAAGAAGACGACGCGGTGCGTGATCGTTATGGTCGAAACAAATTTGGCCAAGGCTGCTTGTTGGCCAAACGCTTGGTCGAAAACGGCGTCCGCTTCATTGAAGTCGATGACGGTGGCTGGGATACACACGGTGACAACTTTGGCCGCGTTGAAGAGAAGGGAGCGATTCTTGATCAAGCCCTCGCGTCGCTACTGGCGGATCTTGAATCAAGCGGACTACTGGATTCGACTTTGGTCGTCCTGGCGACGGAGTTTGGCCGAACTCCAAAGATCTTTACCGAACGTGACAACGGACGTAACCATTATCCTCAAGCCTTCTCATGCTTGTTGGCGGGTGGAGGAATCAAAGGCGGAATCAAATACGGCAAGACTGATAAAGAAGGTCGTGAAGTCGTCGAGAACATGGTCGTCGTGCCAGAGTTTAATGCCACGATCGCAACGGCGCTTGGGATTCCACTCGACAAGAAAACCATGTCCCCCTCAATGCGACCGTTTACGGTCTCTGATAAAGGCGAACCAATTATGGACTTGTTTGCTTAGGTAAAAACGACTCGCTCGAACGTTTTGAGGGCTAGTTTTTGCCATCGGTTTGTCCGTTGTGACGCGGACTGGCACTTACTTCTTATCAAAAGTCCATTCAAATTCGCCTTTCGCGACGCCATTGATCATCCGGTGAATAATTTCGTTCGTCATGAGTAGCGAAGGATGATCCGGAGCGTCGAAATTCAGCGAGCTTTTCAAGGTCGCTGCCGCCTGTTTTAAATTTCCTTTTTCAAGGTCGTCCAAAGCTTTTTCGTATAGTGCAATCGATTCGCTTTCAATCTGCCGTTCGTTGGAAACGAGTTCAAACAATTCGATGGACGCGTCAATGTTCACGACTTTGGCTTTGCCTAAACGACGGGTGCAACAGTCAGCGTTGAGACTTGCAAAGGTAGCGTCCGACATGATCGTGGTGACTCCAAGGTACTTTGTGACGCCCTGGATTCGACTCGCGCGGTTGACCGTGTCTCCCAATGGTCCGTACTTGAATTTGTACTTCGAGCCGGTGTTGCCAACGTTGGCGAGGCCAGTGTTGATCCCAATTCCAACAGATGTTTCGGTACCGATACGGTCCTGCCATTTCTCATTGATGTGAAATAGCCGTTCCATCATTTGCAATGCGCATTTGCAAGCGTTCGTCGCATGGTCAGGTTGGTCTTTGGGTGCGCCCCACATCGCCATGAGTTCATCGCCAATGTAATCGACCAGAACTCCTTCTGTGTCGATCACACAGTCTGATAGTTCCGTCATGACATCTTGGACCCATAACGAAGTTTCGGAAGGTCCCACGCGTTCACTGATCTTGCTAAAACCGCGGATGTCGCAAAACAAAATCGTAACATCCCGTTCGCAAGGTTCTAACAAGTCGTTGCTTTTCATCAGTTCTCGCGCGAGTGTCGGCGTGAAAAATTGCTCGAAACGATCTTTCGTCGCATGATGCTGCAATCGAACAAGTCCCGCAGCCACTGAACAAGCAATCAATTCAAAAATCTGGGCGTGCAGTTGAGTGAGTGGTTGCCTTGGGGTGTGCCGTGATGCCTTGTTGATGATACCGCGATGGGCATAAAGAATTGCGGTAACTTTTTCGGTGTCGTCAGATGGGACGACGATTGGAGCTCCAATAAAGTTTTCCAAACCAACTTGAGAATCAATCGTGTCAATGTCTTGCTCTATCGAAGACCAGCGAACTTGGCGTGATTCGTAGACTTCACCAATCGCGGAGAGGCTGGGCTTTATTGTGCCTAGACTAACGATGTCTTTAGCGTCAAGTGGATTGATGATTGCAATCGCGTCCATGTCGATCAAGCTCTTGATCGCCGCGAGTGCACTTGAGTAGAGGTCTTCAACCGTTGTTGCTTGTTGCAAGATACTGTTGGCGGTTGAAAGCTGATCGATCAGCGTGCTGACTTGAGATTCTTTGTCTGCAACGCTATCAGATCCGATCTGCGTTATTGGCGTCTGACCGTCGTTCGGCTCAAATTGCCGATGAAACTGAGTCTTGTGTGAAAGTGAGTTTAGAGATCGTTCGAATCGAAGCTCAAAGTCACCTATTCGAATCGTAACCGGCAAGACTTTTTCGGTAGATTGATCGCGGCCAATCGCCGAACTTGCACCTAATTCTATTGGAACGGCTGAGCCCGAAGTGTTCTTGATTTCTATTTTTGAAGGCCCGACTCGCGTGATCCGTGCATGGCCTCTTGAATACCTTGTATCTCGAAAGTCGGCGAACGCGAGTCGCGCTTCGTCGCCGTCAATGGTCAACTCGTAGCGTTTTTCGTCCGTGCTTTTCATCCGGCCAAGTTCCAAGATCGCAACGTTGGCATCCCAATCGATGTTCGCGCGATGGTCTTGGTTTTTGAAGACTCGAATCGTGATGAGCCCAGACATCAAGGAGACTCGCTTATTTCGATAGCGTCATTGGAAACGGGATCTCCAGAGATTCGTTTGAAAGTCTCGTAAGTTTCCTCATCAAAATGTTGTCGGAATCGCCAATGGTGTTGATAGCCGCGCGAGGCAAGTGCTTGGATGCCTTTTTTTAAATCTGTGCTTAACTCGGGATCGTCTTTTATCGCAACGCATCGAACAAAAATGTCGTCCATCGTCACGTTTTTGTTGTACAATTTCGGCAAGAATTGGAGGACGTGAACTTTCTCATCCCCTGCGGGAATTCCTAACGACCGATTAATTTGAAGAACTAACATCTCGCTGTAAGCCAATGCGGTTTTGACCGCGCGATCGTCCTCTTCCTTGCGAAGCCTCGTCAGGATTAATCTAGCTTCCACCGCATAGGTACTTGCAACGTTTAATAAATGCGTCTTCTCGTTTCCGTCCTCAAGCTGATTGGCTGCTTGAAAATAGAGTTCAGCAACGGAACTAAGCGAACCAGCGTATTCACGTTTGGCATCCTTTCCGCCTAAGCGGCTCAATCGAAGATACAACTCGTGCATACGTTGTTTGGAAGCGTCGGCTATACCCGATGTAGCCGAATCCATGTTGCAAAACGGTTGAGGCTTGTTAAGGCCCGCATAACTACGTACGCAACTTAAAATCAATTCGCATCGCTTTTTTGAATCCTGTTCCTTTTCGAGTTCCGAGAACTCCATTGAATCTTTTTTCGCATCTGGACCAACAACATCCTCCTTTGCGACAATTCCAAAATTTCGAATCGTTGAAGCGAAATTGTCATATCCACGAGCAAGTTGCAGTAGGTGCTCAGGGCTGGAGTCGTTGTCATTCGCTACGATCTCTTGTCGAAACTGAAGTGACTTTGCATGGCTCTGCAGCGCAGTTCCAAATTCTTTCAGCGCGAGTTGCGCGTCGCCAAGATAGCCATAGCCTCTGCCGCCGACTCGCGAATACTTTTTGGTTTGTTGAGGTGACTGAGCAGTGACTTTTTCAAGCGTCTTGATGCATTCGCCAAATGCTTTTGCTGAAAGCCGATACTTTTCATTGGCGAAATTCTTGTTGTCTGCTTCTGTTGCCTCCCGCAATAGTATCTCCCCCTCAAGTTGATTCAATTCAGCTTGTTTCAACTCAAAGTCAAACTTCTCATCCCTTGATTTCTCCTCTACAGCAATCATCGAAAAATAGTTTTCGGATTCTCGAATAGACTCGAGTGCCAACTTGAGGTCAGATTCTGGTGAATCACTAGATTCGCGAGTTTCTCGCAACTTGAGTAGGCGGGCTTTGAAAAGGTGAGATTCCGCAAGTCGTTCGTTGACGTAATTGTCAGATGTCGACGATTCGAAAAGGTTGATCGCCTCGGAAACGTCGTCAATAGAATTC
>CAYMFZ010000063.1:8092-11306 GCA_964389585.1 uncultured Pirellulaceae bacterium
TGTGAGGGACCGAAGATGGTAAAGACGCGCAACAAGTCGTTGGTCCAAACTGGCGATAGCCCGCTCGCTGGAAAATTGACTATCACAATGTTGACGAACCAAGCGGGCAACTGTCGCCAATTCTTCCGGATTTTGTAGCTCACCATTCTCCAATGGAGCACAGATATCCTCAATCAAAGTAAAACCAGAATCCCGGCTCGACCTCAATCGCTCCTCTTTAATTCGCTGACTATTCCACGCCAACACGCCAAACAGAATAAGACCAAACGAAAGCAATCCGATTCCGGTGACCAGACGATGTTGATTTGCAAGTCGAAACGTCTTGTCGATCAAGTTGTCAGGCTTTGCCGATACTTCTTCACCGCGCAACCAATGAGAAAGGTCTTGGGCCAACGCCTCCGGGCCTGAATAACGATCGTTTGGATCGACTTTTAGAGCTTTTTCACAGATTGAATTTAGGGCCTTCGAACAACATGGATTCATGGTACGAACATTTCCAATGATGTCGCTCTCGTGTCGAGATTCAAAGTCGTCTGTGTCAATCATCGTGAAGCCAGCGATAATCTGATAAAGCGTAGCACCCAACGAGAAAACGTCTGCTCGCTCGTCAATCTTAAGTCCATTTTTCTGTTCGGGACTCGCATACGCGGGAGTGTACAAACTGTCGTTCGTCGACTCAGGACATTGAATTCGTTTTTCGTTTCCTTCATTTTCTCTACTGGGACCGGAAGTCGCAGAGCCCCAGTCAAGCACAATCGTCGCCCCGAACTGCCCGCACATAATGTTTTGCGGTTTGATGTCGCAATGCAGCACACCAACGCTGTGTGCGTAAGCGATGGTGTGGCAGGAGCTAATCAGACTCTCAATCAGCCGAACAAAATCGGGATTCTCACGAAGGTTCTTTTTCTTGTTTGCATTCTGGTTGTGAAAGTCGGCGATGCGATCTGACAAAGGAAGCCCATTGATGAGCCGCATCGCATAGAACGGACGCCCGTCGACTAGCTTGCCTGAAACATCTTCGTTTTTTCCATCGAACGAATAAGAGTAAACCGGCGCGATTCCGGGATGATCCAGCTTCGCGGTAATTTCCGCTTCAGCTTGGAACCGTTCTGCGTGGATCGAGTTCTTCAGAACCTTGACGGCGATTTTGCGCTTACCCAAACCGTTGTCGATAGCTCGATAGAGTGCGCCCTGACCTCCTTCGGCAAAAGCCCAGCGAGTTACGCCGTACTCGCAGGAGACGATATGACGTTGTCGTGAGCCGTTGTCTTCAAGGTCTTTGAGTTTTACACCTCGCGCGCTTTCATGGAATAATGCGGCTATAAATTCACTTAGTTCCGGGAACTGTTCTTCGCGATCATGGTTGTAAGTCCAACCTTTTGTTCGATAGAAGTCAAATTCCATCGCGATAAAATTTTTTAATAGCTCTTCGTAAAGCTCATCTGGAAACTCGGAAGCCAACTGTACCAAGTCATAAACTTCGCCGCGCTCAAGCATGTCGCGAAAATCATTTATCAACAATTCCATTTTCATGACCAGTCCGTCGCCAATCATCCACGTGTGAAAAAAGCGTCAAAAAGAGAGCTGTATTGTAGTCAATTGTCGAGACGTTGTAACGAATCAATTTCCCAAAACTGTTTGAAAGAACGCAGGGGTATGCAACACTGGCAGTCATTTAAAGAGCCTTTTCAACTGAATTGGCAAACTGCATCGAACACGCAGACTTAAGCGCTTTTGAAAGGGGAAGCAAATTTGAATTGCCGCTTCCGTGAATCCAACTCGAGCAAAGCGTGAATCTAATCTGTCTCAACTGGCGTTGTCTCTTCAACCCACTCGCTTAATAGCTTCGCGAGTTCATGTGTCTTCTCGTGATGCTTGATCGCCAGATTTTCTTTCTCGCCAATGTCATCCTTCAAATTGTAGAGTTCGTATCGGTCCTCGTTCTTTGTCTTCTCATCCGTGAGATGAACTAGCTTCCAATCGCCGGAGCGAATCGCGTTGGAAGGAGTGTGCCCGGAGCCATGTTCATGTGGGTACGTCCAAGCCAGAAAACGATTCGAGAGTTTTTCGTTTTCCTCACCAATCAACGCCGAGACAAGGGACGTTCCATCCAAATGCTGAGTTGGCCGTGGTTCCAGACCAGCTAACTCCAGTAATGTCGGATAGAGATCCATTGTGATACCAGGCGTCGAATTTTCGGTGGGCTGAATCTTTTTCGGCCAAGCAATCATCGTTGGAATGCGAATCCCACCTTCATACGTCCAGCCTTTTCCGGCTCTCAATGGAGAGCAACTTGTCGGCCCGCCCTGAGGTCGTTTGGCGGAAAGCGTTGATAGCCCACCGTTGTCCGAAGTGAAAACGATAATCGTGTTCTTGGTCAGCGACAATTGTTCAAGGTGAGCGAGCACCCGACCAACATTCGTATCCAAATTTTCAACCATGCCTGCATAAGTAGGATTGCTTTGGTGATTCCGTGTGTTCGATTCGTTCCGTTCTTTTACGACGGGTGGTCCGCCAAGTTTTATGACTGCAAGCTCGTCTTTATACTTTTCGACTAGTTTTTTCGGTGCTTGAATCGGCGTGTGAACTGCGTAATGCGCGAAACAAAGAAAGAACGGACGGTCTTTGAATTCCGAAATGAACTCAATCGCATGATCCGTCAACGCATCATTCAGATAGTCACCTTCTTTTCCGTCTTCCAAATCAGGAACGTCCCAGTAAGCGATGCCATCACTTTTGTTTTTGTTCTTTCGTTTGTACGGAAAGAAATAACTTCCTGGTGCACCCGCTCGATTGACTCCGCGCATCCATGTGAATCCTTGTTCGCGCGGTTGCTGATTGTCTTTCTCTCCCAGGTGCCACTTTCCGATGTAGCCGGTTTTGTAACCGCCGCTCGCGAATGCTTCACCAATCGTTACCTCATCCAAGGGCAGGTGTAAGTCGTTGGGTTGGTTGATCCACTGGGTAATTCCCAATCGCTGCGGTGCCTTGCCGGTCATCAAAGCCGCACGGGTTGGTGAGCAAACGGGGTTGGCCGAATAGAAGTTCGTAAATCGACAGCTCCTCTTAGCCAACTCATCAATCTGGGGTGTTTGATAGAAAGCTGATCCGTAGCAGCCCAGATCCTTGTAGCCGAGATCATCAATAAAAAACATGACAATGTTGGGTCTGTCATCGTCGACACGAATCGTCGGTTCCTCCGCGATCGTCAAAG
>CAYMFZ010000063.1:11316-15450 GCA_964389585.1 uncultured Pirellulaceae bacterium
CCCCCAGCCAGACCGTCACAAACGTAAGCGAGAAATAAGCCCAATAGGAGTAAGACGGTTGGAGGAAAACGTTCATTGTGTTTCAATCGAATATCAGGACCTGTAAAACTTAAGGTCAGTGTACAACATGTTGCCGCCGGTCGTTTGAAGCGGTTAACGTGTTGTCTTTTTTCAATTGCTTTTGTGCGTTAATTATGGATTCTGGCCAATCAAACGCTCCAACTCGTAAGGAGCATGTCATTCTGATTCATGGACTCGCGGGCAGTCGATTGGTCATGTTGCCCCTGGCGTGGCGCTTGAAATCGGCTGGGTATCAAACGTCGACATTCGGATATCCCAGTTGGTTTTGGTCAATTGAACACCACGCCCGTCGGTTTGAGCGGTGCCTGCAAGAAGTCGAAGCCGACGATACGATCGAACGCTTTCACATCGTTGCTCACAGCATGGGAACCATCGTTACAAGACAGGCGTTGTTGCTGAGAGACTTTAAGAAGCTCAATCGCATCGTAATGCTTGCTTCGCCGAATCGTGGATCGCCAGTTGCACGAGCACTTGGGACCTTGCTTCCGTTTTGCAAAACGCTTAATCAGCTTTCAAGTTCTCAAAACAGTTTCGTTTGCCAACTTCCTGAACCAAAGATCGTCAACACTGGGAAGCCAGAGATCGGCATTATTGCGGCGCAACACGACCGCGTTGTGCCCGCGGTAAACAGTCGCCTTGGCGTTGAAGCCGACCATATCACTTTGTTTAGTGGACACAACGGTCTGCTTGTTCGGTCAACAGCGTCGAAACAGGTGGAGGAATTTCTGAAGTTCGGAAGGTTCTCCAGAGTTCAATCTTAAAGACAGCTTGCTCTTCAAAGAAGGATCGCACAGTGCCGCTGTGACACAGAGGAAATTTGGCGAAACGCACTCTTCGGCTCTGCGTGAGATAATTTCTTCTCGTGCCTCCAGTCGATCCCAGTCAACAGATCGGCGTCCAAATTTAAAGACAGGTTCTATTCCATTGCAAGGTTGAAGTCTTAGAAGCGTTAACGCCAGTTTGGTGCCAGCGAATCCTCCAACCAAAAACTGACCTATGTAGGAGTCCAAGCAGTCGCAGGATATACTTTCGGGCTTATGAACGCGAACGACAAACAGCCAATTGAAAACGACAAAACATTGAACGCAGAGCAAGAACGACTTTCTCAAGACGCCGAACGGACTCAGAACTGGAAACGCTGGGGACCTTACCTAGCGGAACGACAGTGGGGAACCGTTCGTGAAGATTACTCTGCCGATAACGATAGCTGGCGACATTTACCACACGCCAATGCCCACCAACAGGCATATCGTTGGGGCGAAGATGGTTTGCTTGGGATCACTGATCGACAAAGCCGGATTTGTTTTGCGTTGGCGTTATGGAATGGCAAAGACCCAATCCTCAAAGAGCGTTTGTTTGGCTTGACGGGTCCTCAAGGTAACCACGGCGAAGATGTTAAAGAGTCTTATTTTTATCTCGACTCGACGCCGACCCATTCTTACATGAAGGCGCTCTACAAGTATCCACAGGGCGAGTACCCGTATGAGAAACTGGTTACCGAAAATGCGAATCGAAGTAAAACCGAACGTGAGTACGAACTGGTCGATACAGGTGCCTTCGACGAAGATCGTTACTTCGATGTTCAAGCCGAATACGCAAAGGGATCTCCTAACGATATTTTGATCCGTTTGACCATCACCAATTGCGGTCCTGATCCTGCGCCGCTTCATTGCTTGCCCACCTTTTGGTGCCGGAACACATGGGCGCATGGACGGACGGGCGAAGGGTATTGGCCGCGGCCGAAGCTTGAAAGAAAATCAACGGGGCATGTCTCAGCAGACCATGCCTCATTGGGAAAGTTTCACTTTCTTGTCGACGACCAGCCCGATGGAAATTCGCCTCCGTTGTTATTTACTGACAACGAGACGAATTTTGAGAAACTGTATGGAGTCCCAAACGAGCACCCCTATGTAAAAGATGCGTTCCACGAATATGTGATCAAGCAAAACTATTCCGCGGTACATCCAGGTGCAACGGGAACGAAGTCCGCGGCTTTGTTTGAGCTGGAACTTGAAGCTGGTGAATCAGTGACTTTGAAACTGCGAATCTGTAGTGACGAAGATTTCCAAAAGATTGGTGCTGATAAGTCGAATCGTTTTGGCGACCAGTTCGATTCCATCTTTAAAGATCGTATCAACGAAGCCAACGAGTTTTACGAGCAAGTGCTTGCCCCGGTCGATGAAGGCGACTCACGCGTGATTGCTCGTCAAGGCTACGCAGGATTGTTGTGGACAAAGCAGTTTTATTTCTATAGCGTTCGTGACTGGTTGAGAGGATCCACCCCCCGAACGTTTCCAGGGCCGAAATTCCGATTGGCAGCACTTATACAATCGCGATGTGATTTCAATGCCGGACAAGTGGGAATACCCATGGTACGCCGCTTGGGATTTGGCGTTCCACATGATTCCGTTCGCTGCCGTTGACATTGATTTTGCAAAACAACAACTCGTGTTGCTGCTTCGCGAATGGTACATGCATCCCACAGGCCAGATTCCGGCTTACGAATTCAAGTTTGGCGATGTGAATCCACCAGTTCATGCTTGGGCGGCGCTCCGCGTTTATGAAATCGGCAAAGCTCAAGGCAAACCAGATCGAGTCTTTCTCTCACGAGTCTTTCACAAACTACTGATCAATTTCACCTGGTGGGTGAACCGTAAAGATCGTGGCGACAACAATATTTTTTCTGGTGGTTTTCTGGGACTCGATAACATTGGTGTTTTCGATCGCTCGAGTGAATCACCTCTCGGTGGGCATCTTGATCAAGCCGACGCAACCGCGTGGATGGCATTCTATTGCACGAGCATGCTTTCGATTGCTTTGGAACTTGCCCGTGAAGACAAGAGTTACGAGGACGTCGCGTCCAAGTTCTTCGAGCACTTCGTTGCGATTGCGGACGCGATGAACTCCCTCGGTGGCGGACTTTGGGACGAAGAAGACGGTTTCTACTACGACCATCTCGCCCGCGAACACGACTATTTGCCGGTAAAGATCCGCTCGGTCGTTGGACTTCTTCCCATGGTCGCAGCGAGTGTCCTCGACGTCGAGTTAGTCAACGAATTGCCTGGCTTTAAACGACGATTGCTGTGGTTCCTGGAAAATCGAAAAGAGTTAGCAAGCCAGATTACTTATTTGGAGCGTCGGGGTGACATTCCAAAAATGATGCTCGCGATTCCGTCCCGCGAACGATTGCTTCGCATATTGAAGTACTTGTTGGATGAAAGCGAATTTTTATCCGACTACGGCGTGCGCTCGATGTCAAGATTTCATCGTGAGCACCCTTTTGAATTGAACGTTGATGGCCAAAGTTTTTCTGTGGCTTACAACCCTCGTGAATCTGATTCTGGTTTGTTCGGTGGGAATTCAAACTGGCGCGGGCCTATTTGGTTTCCAATCAATTACTTGATCATTGAATCGCTTGAAACTTATTACGAATTCTATGGCGACAGCCTGACGATCGAATGCCCCGTCGGATCGGGAAATCAAATGAACTTGAAACAAGTTGCCTGCGAAGTCTCTCGACGACTTTCAAACTTGTTCAAGCAAGACGATTCCGGTGATAGGCCAATCAACGAACGGGATCCAAAGTTTGCCGGTCCCTGGCGTGATTTGGTTTTGTTCTATGAGTATTTTCATGGCGATACAGGACGTGGCTTGGGCGCGAGTCATCAAACCGGTTGGACGGCGTTGGTAATCAACTGCTTGGAAAGAATATCCAATCGTTAGATGGGTTAGGCTAGATGTCGGCGCATGAAAAAAGCCCCCTGATTTCTCAGAGGGCTTTTCAATTTCGCTTCACCTGCCAAGGTGTAACTCTTTGTGTTTACTAAAATCGAAAGTGGATTTTTGAACTTCCGCCGCCGATTGCGAAACCACTTCCGCCGCGAGAACCATACCGGTCCTGATGACCATGACCGCGTGATCCATGTCCGCGACTTGGAGGTCGGTTGGCTGAACGGTTGCAGCTTGGTTCCGTGTAAACGGGACGATAGACAGGACTGGTGTAAACAGGGCGAGTATAAACTGGTCTCGTGTAAACTGGTCGCGAAACAACAA
>CAYMFZ010000064.1:0-15396 GCA_964389585.1 uncultured Pirellulaceae bacterium
AGCCGCGACGTATAAGCGGCCGGGTGCGCAACCCCGGAGACTCACGCTCAATCGCCTCAAACTGTGAGCTGGCCAAGTCAACTGGCCAAGTCAACTGGCCAAGTCAGCTTTGACAGACCACTAGCTCAAACTAGCAATTCGATCGCTGTATAGCTTTAAGAACGCCTGTGCTTCTTCGGAAGTCAACACTCGCGGATCAAAGTGCAGTGAAACCCGCATTCGATTTCCGAATCGAGCCACTGAAACATTGAGAGGCGTGCCTAATCGAATTGGCCCTGCCAGATCAACTTCACAAGGCTCAATATCAGCGCGGGATTTTCGCAGGCTTTTTCGAAGCGGTTCGCCGAGATTCGTGAACACAGCCATTCCACGAGATTTGTCATTTCGCGCCGTCCACTTCAAGAGTCGGTTGGAAACCGACAACATGCGAATGACGAGCAGGAACATCTTGTCCAAGTGCCAGGATCGAATGACTCCAATCTCTCGATCGATGCCAGAGTAAAGCTGACGAACCTTCTTATTGACTTCGTCCTTCCCAACTCCATCGAGATCAAAATCGGAATCGCAAATTCTCCTATCAATTTGAACCAGCGTCGCCCTATTCGCGATTGGCAAACGCCGATCTGAAACGTTTCGAATACTCATCGGAACAATGATCCGCATCCAATCCTTGGAAGAATGTTCGTTTTGGCTGGATCTGAATTCTGCCAACGCTAAATAGAGCTGGCCGACCAAAACAGAATTGGGCATCACGCTATGTGACTTCGCATGTTCGGCGAGTCCATCAACTGCCGTTGAATCTAACCAGCATCCGACAATGCAAGGAAAATCTTCGGCGGTATTTGCATCCCTGGGCTGGGTTGAAAGTTGAGCGCTTGATTGAGCTTCAGAATGAGTTTCAATTTTTGCATGGCTGACAGAGGAACTCCGTTTAGGAAATAGCTCAGCCGTTTTGCGAAAGACAAATTTTGTTGCGCCAAACAATGCGATCGGTTGCTTGTACAAGTGTTTCAGGTATCGCTTTGTTGTCAGTCCAAGCGAATTTCGGCGTCGGAGCAGACTGGCGTCCAAGCGATTCAAGCCATGATTCGGAGATCGCCCCTGCTTCAAATTTCCATAGACAATCAACCAATCGTTGATCGTCAAAATAGAACCAACGCCGTCTCCAAGTGCGTGATGAATATAAAACCAAACCTCCGTAGTGAATTCGCTTGAGGCGGGCTCGGAATCCAATGCTTCCGTCGAATCCCTTGCAGAATTACCTTTTTGAGGCCACGAGAAAATTCCCAGGTAAATGCCTGTAGGCGAATCAGTTGGGTGCTCTTTGAATCTCCAACGAGTTGGTCTCGTGTACTCTTTAAACTCGAAACGAGTCCCATCCCAACCATCGAGCTCCAACTCACCGGCGCCTCGTGGTCCCTGACACCAAAACCACTTTCGCGACCGCTGTTCAGGTCGGACATCACCAAATGGCTGGCGTTGAATTGCGATCTGCCATGCCTGTTTTGCTAGCGCTTTATCCAATTTTCCCGATACACGAATGCGGCAGAAAACGATATTTGGATACGTTGATCGACCATCGAACCAATGGAATTTTTCGATGCTTGTCATGGGCATCGGAAACAGAGATTCAAATGAATCACAAACTGGCTCGTCGTCCATATAAAAAGAATGCCCGGTCAAAGCCGGGCATGTTTAGGTTTAGTTTTGCCAATTTCATTCCTCGCGTCGAGAAATTACTTGCCGGGTGATCCAGGTCCTTTTTTAGAACCAGGTGCGGCACTCTGCATGCCATCGAATTTAGATCCACGGCGAGGTGTTGCCGCGCCTTTCTTCTTGTCATCTCCACCACCGGCAGAGCCTGGCCCGGCTGCTCTCATCTGGTCAAACTTCGAACCACGACGAGGCTGTCCAGCATCGCCTGGGCCTGCAGCACGCATTTGATCAAACTTTGAACCACGACGAGGTGTACCAGCTTTTCCTGCCGCTGGCGTGCTTGCGTGTTGATCAGTCAACTGAGATGAAGCAAGTCGCTTGATTCGAATGTTTCGATACCAGACTTCGTTGCCATGATCTTGAAACGCGATGTGACCTTCTGAGTTCTTGGCGAATTTTTCCCAGTCTTTGAACTTACTGTTGGCAAGCGCTTCTTTCCATTCGTCGCTACCAATTTCAACTGAAAGAACCTTTTTAAGATTAAGCATGTGAGTAATCTTGTTGCCATCAACAATGATGCGGGTTTTGTTCCAACTCCCAACATCCTTCACAGTCTTCGTCTCTCCCGGTGGGAACATTCCGTAAAGAGATCCGGCTGATGTGATTGGGTTCTTGCCATCTTCGTGATCCGTGTCATCAAGGATTTGATACTCAGGACCCGACATGTAGGGTGCACTGTCGCCAAGTCCGACTCGATACATGATACCGCTGTTGGCGCCGTCTGCGACTTTCCACTCAACCTGAAGATCGAAGTTATCGTAGACTTCTTTGGTGATTAAGTCGCCACCGCCAGAGCCATCAAAATAAAGATACTTGCCATCGACTGACCAGCCTTCGCCAATTTCTTCTTCTGCGTAACCACGGAACTGACTTAGGTCACCAGAGTCCATCAAATTTATAAACTTAGGCTTTGAGGCTCGAGAGTTGGCTCGAGAGTTATTACGTGAAGCAGTTGCATTGCCACCACCACCCCGACGGCTGTTGCGGTCCGCACTTGCTGGACGCTCGTTGCCACGTGGTTTTTGATGACGTGCATCGTCTTGTTGACCGTAGCTTGGGTCCAAACCAGCTCCGGGAGGGGGCACGTTGCCTCGCCCTTGAGCATGGGTGACTTCTAGTGTTGCAAATGCAATAACTGCAATGAAACAGATTGAGTAGATTGAAATCCGGGAAACCAATTTTGTTGACATTCTCATCTCCTGACATGGAACGATTCTAAATTACGGGATGCCAGTCGAATTCAATTGAAGGATGTCAATGATTTTTCGAACAAGGAAACCGGCAATCCATATAGAAACTGTGTCTACAAATTCTAGTGTCTGACGTTCTCAATGTCGAATCCCCACCTAATGGCAGTTCGGGAAATCACGAAAGATTGGATTTCTATTTTCCAGCTTTGCGAAACGGACGGCTTTTCTATTCGAAATCAGTCATTGCTTGCACATTGGAAGAAGTCGGCTTTGTTTTGCCGCTGGGAACCACCGGATTGAAATAGGACATCCAGGCGGCCAACAAAAAAGACAAAACCACGAAAGCCAAAAACCAATACCGCGGCCAAATTTGAGGTCGTTCTTTTTTTGAGACTCGTGTACTGATCCCAACAGCCCAAAAAGTGATTGCCGTTCCCAAAACGATCGCAACGATGTTCGTGAAGAACAACAACGATGCCCCACCTGAAAGCGACAAGTCTCCCATCGTCAGCGCAAGACCAGAGGTTGCGATTGGGGGGACAAGCGCCGCAGCAATTGCAACACCTGGCAACGCCGAAATTAGGTTCGGTCTTCCCATCGCATAGGCACCAGCGACCCCGCTGGCCAACGCAACGATTAGATCCAGCAAATTTGGCGAGCCACGGCTATACATTTCCGGACTGATGAGGAAGCTTGGGAAAAATAATCGAATCCACAACCCTAAAACAGCCCCAATCAAAACGGCAACGGTAAATCCGAGCGTCACCGATTTCAAAGCGCTTCGAATCAGTTTGACGTTGCCTTGGACGAGTGCAAATCCGATCGCAACCAGCGGAGACATCAACGGCGCGACCAGCATCGCGCCAATAACAACAGCACTGGAATTCCTCGCCAATCCCAACGCCGCGATTAAGGTTGAGAGCGAAATCAAAGCGACGAAATCAAAATTGAATTCTGAAGTATTCTCAAGTCGCTCAACGAGTTTCACGCGGCTTTGGCGGTCAAGTTGAGGCACTCGTTGTCGAACCCAACTCTTAAGCCCATCCCACGCTTGATGCGACACGGGAATTGATTCGCGAATCGCAATCAGGGATCCGTTGAATTCACTTTCATTCTTGCCCAAATCTCGCAGCAACGTTTTAACTTGTTTCGTCTTTCGTGTTCCAATGATCACTAGGTCGAAAGGTTCGAGCGCTACCTGATTGACTCCATCGCAAATGGAACCCGCCACCTCAATCCGTTTTTCAATTTCGATTTTGACTTCAGATACTTGCTTCGCCAATCGGTCGAGATGCTCTTGGGCGACTTCTGGCTTGGCCGATTCATCTTTCGACGAAACATAGAGCAACGCCAAACTCCCTTTGGTACCGCGCGCAAGTTGACACCCTCGTTGCAACGAAAGCGAAGTGTCAGAATCAGGCTCACCACCGCAAACCACCATGACTTGTAGAGGCTGATCGCACTCAGGTGGGCTGCCTTTGACGATCGCGACTTCGCTGGGAGCGGACTGAAACAGCTTTTGGTGCCACAGCATCTCGTCTTCATGAACATTGCTGGCCGGTGCGTACGACGGCAGCAAGAGCAGGCGAACATCCAAGCCCGCGATCTCTTCGACAAAAGCGTTTTCAGGTGAAGGGGCGACGAGCTCTTTCGTCTCGATCATGACTCGATCAAGATCGGTTGACTCATCTCCGTTGGTGATCGCTTGCTTTAAGACAACTTGCTCAGGGTCTTGGTGCTCGAGAATATCAAACACACTTCGATAAAGTGAGTTGTCCTCTTTCTCTGATGCATCCAGGGTGTCCCATCCACGTTTGCCTTTGGATTTACGCGGACAAACGACCAACAGATCGGTATGGCCAGCTCTAGCGAATCGAATTCCCCATGGAATGAGGCTGGCTGCCTCTGATTCATTGGTTACAAAAACAGCGACGGTCATTTTAAGTGATTGGCGGGGCTAAAGCTCTGGGGCAGATCGTTCTTCATGCTAACGCATGGACTCATTTCGCATCAGGACGAAGATTTGCCTACTTTCTATCAGCGATTGTAGCCGACTGCAAAAGAAAATCCTCGCAATCCAAAATCGCCTTGAGGATCGACTGCAGTCCCACCACCGATCCAAGTCTGATAAGTCATCCCAAACCGCGCGTAATAAGCTCGATTTTCTGCGATCATCTTTTTGTACTGCAAACCAGATGTAAATTCGATCGTGGTCATGAATTCATCAGCACCAAATCGACTTAAGTCATTGCTTGTTGTGTTTTGAACGAACTGATCACGTTGACCAAACAAGACTGAGCCACCGAACGTGGTAATGAACTCGAATTTTGTGTGCCCGACAGGTCGGTAGTATTCCATCCCAAACCGAGGGCCGAATCCACGGAAATCTGACGACGAATTCAAGCGACCAATTTCGGTCCCAACACTGTCCACCAAAGACGCATCAAGAGATTGGGCTACGCTGACGTATTGCATGCCAAACATTCCATTGAGTCGCGAGATCTTGAATTTGATCTCTTTGAAAAATGAAACTCCGAACGACTCAAAGTCGATTGCGTGACTAGTGTCGATTCGATCTCCAACATTCGACGCCTGCAACCGACTCCACTGACTTTGCCCTGACATCCAGGCACTTGTCGTCCCAGTGGACGCTCCATTGCTCGTGAAGCTCGCAACATTTGAAGCCTCATCGTACTGAAAATAGTTCAGCTCGATTCCCGGTCCGTACTTTGACTCAAATCCAAACCGAAGCTGTGGTGCGACTTCGTAATCGAAATCGTATGGCGTGCTTGTGTTAAGTCCGCCATCCGAAGTCGCGATCGCGGTGTTGCCTTGGAAATGACCTTTGAGAAACACGGCGGATGCTGAGCCAAAGTAACGCCCCGTCGCAAGGATCTCACTCATAGGCGGATACTGTTTTTTCTTGTCTTCGAAATCAAACTTCTTGCCGTCGTCGAAAACTCCGTAACGCTGAGTTGGCATCGCGTTTCGATGCCCCAAATCTGGCCGATAAGTTTTCGCCGGAAACGCGTTCCCATTCTCCAAAGCGAAGTTACCTTGAAATTGCCCCTGACTGGGAGCTGGGGACTGAGCCGTTCCAGCGGTGCCTGGGTCGTACCAGCCTTCAATCGAATGAAAATCGTTGGCATTTGAATTGACGGTTGAGCTGTTTAATGGTGACGAGATTTCTCCAATGGTCGCGGACTGCTTTGACTGCGTGCTGTCCGCTTGATCACCGCTTCCGCTCAACGGGTAACGACTGGATCCAGGCATGGGAATAGGCTGCGAACCATAGACCGATGCTCGTTGGAAATTGTTGGTGTCATTCAAGTCAGGAACGGTTGGAGTTGGCGCGGGCGATTGAGGTTGAAACTCAGTCAGATCGTTTACTTGAGTCGCTGGAGCGCCCCAACTATCTGGTGACATTGACGATTGGCTTTCCGTTGCAGCAGGATCAGCTTGATTCGGCGAACTCGTTGCAAAGCCACCTCCGAAACCGCCGCCAAAGCCTTGATACTGCGTGGTAGGAAATTGCTGACCGGCTGCGATTGAAGTCATCGCCAAGGCGAAGCAAACAGAAAAGGTTATTTTGAGGTGAGCCATTGTTCTTCCTAGGTCTGACGCAGCCCGGAGAGGACTGCCTGCCTTAGTAAAATCGGAACAATCCGCAAACCTGACAACTAAAATCCGAATGACCGGTACGAGCCGGATGATTGCGAGAATCCGTAAAACCCGCAAAGTTTAACAATGAAGTTTGAGGCGGAAAAAACCGAAACCAACTCGCTTCAACCCATTCGAGGTAGAACAACGTTCATCAGTAGAACGATCGACTTTGCACAAAATTGAGCTTTATGAAGCCATTTTGTTGCGGACAATTTTTCAGCTTTAAGCGAAAAGAAATCAAGCAAGAGAAGCCAAAACAAGCGAACTCAAGACAAGCCAATACAAGCGTTCATTCTCTGGCTCGCCTACTTGTCTCCTACTTGTCTCCTACTTGTCTTTATCCAAGTATTCCAACTGAAGCGGCTGGTCAGATTTTGGATCATCAACTCGAATCGCGATGGTTCCATCAAGGACGCGATCAATCAACTGGCCGACGATTTCCGCACGCCAGCCGCTGGCCAAATCAGGTTGCTCTTTCAGCTCGATCATACCCAATCGCCACGCGGCCATTGTTCGGACTCCCTGTGCCGTTCCGACAATATTGGGCGCGATGCTCTGCGTCTTGCAGACCACGTTCAGGGCCGTCGTTAAGAACTGGCCAAGCAATCCTAGATTCATGGTTTTGCCGCGCGGCATTCGCTTGGGCAATTGATCTTCAGGAACAGCGTTTGCTTTTTTGATGGCTTCGGCGATTGGGCGCACCAACCCCTTGGAGACGCGGTTATCGAAACCACGAATGGCTTTCAATCTTTCAACATCCGGAGTTCCGCGTTTGGCAAGCTCAACGATCAAGTCATCTGGCAAAACCCGTTTGGGAGAACGATTTTTCCTCTCAGCTTCGGCGTCGCGCAAAATCCAAAGTTCTCGAACGATCGAAAGCGCGTTTCGGTTAAGACTTGAGATTCCCGCGACGCGACGCCACTGCGGCTCATCCTCGGTCAGCTCAAGCGACGTTTGCCAAGTGTTCATCTCTTCTTCAAACCAGGCCATCCGCTCGAGCTTGTTCAATTGATCTGAAACGGTCTCATGAAGCCGTTCCAGGAAAGTAACATCCGACAACGCGTAATCAATTTGTCTTTTTGAAAGTGGGCGGCGCATCCAATCGGTTCTGGTTTCGCCTTTGTCGACACGCGAGCCCAGCAATTTAGAAACAAGATTGCCGTAGGAAGCCGGATACTCCAACCCCGTCATTCCCGCGCCCAACTGAACATCGAACAAGTGCTTGGGTCGCTTGCCACACGCGCGGTAGCAAAATAGAAACTCTTCTCTCGCCGCGTGAACAATCGTTGTGTGATCACCTTCAACCAACAATTCCCAAAATGGAGAAATATCGGGTACGGCCAAAGTATCAACGATCGCGTATTCGCCATCGGCAGCAATTTGCAGCAAACACAACTGGGGCCGATACCTGTTCTCGGAAACGAACTCCGTATCGAATCCCAACAGTTTGCAGCCCGCAACGCGACGACAAAACTCTTGCAGGGCTTCTGCTGTAGTTATGTGCTCGTAGGGAGGGTCGTTCTCTTTTTTTTTCGCTGCCAAACCAAGGTCCAAGTCGGAAGTTAAAAGTCACGCCGGTAGGCTATATTGAGTCAGTAAAAGCCTATCGTCTGCACTTGTACCTGAAAACCTGCCTTTTGAGGCAAGATTGGATCAATTAGACTTCGCGATCGTGACTGGCGATCGAATCCAACCTCAACTCAACTCCCAATGTGACACATCGGTGCTCCGTTGACTCAATTACTGATTAGCGTTCGAAATTCGGCTGAAGCCCAGATAGTTTCTCAGTTTCCAATTGCGATCTTGGATGTAAAAGAGCCAGAATTTGGTGCTTTGGGCGCTGCCTCTGCAAAGACGTTGGAAAGCATCGCTTCAACCGTTGGACCGTCTGTCATTAAGAGTTTTTCGGCGGGCGAACTCGTAGATCAATTGCATTCGAACCAAGGTTTCGAAACACTCGTCCCGTTGGTTGAACAATTCGACTCCAGCCTATTGAGCCATTTCAGCTACGTCAAAATTGGGCTCTCAGGTAGGGCTGGGCAGAATTGGCAAACGGCTTGGCGATCATTTTTTCAAGAAGCTGTAACGCTTACCCAGCCTGTCGCCGTCGCATATTTGGATTTCGAGGCGGCCAAATCTCCTTGCCCTGACGAAATACTGCAATTTTCCATTGACCAAGAAAACTGCTCAACGCTTTTACTTGATACGTTTACGAAAAAGAACAGCTTGTTCCATTGGATAACGGAAAACGAGCTGGCGCAGTTGGTTCTCGCCGCCAAAAGAAATGGAATCCGTACGGTGGTTGCGGGATCAGTCAATAAAAGTTGCCTCTCACAGGTTCTCGCCACACAGCCCGACTTCATCGGCATTCGTGGAGCCGTTTGCCGCGGCGATCGCGCCGAAATGATTGACGAAGCTTTGGTTGAACAGTGGACGAGATCTTTTGAATCCATGTCAATCGAGTTGTAATCGGCGGGTCGCAAAAACTGTTTCACATCTTCTGCAGCTTCGAAAAAACTCATCAAAAAAAACTTGACACGCGAAAAAATCACGAGATATTGATTCTAACTCATTCGACAAGGCGGTTCGAAAGAGGGCGTATGAGTGAGTTTCGCCTACCTACCCAATTGAAACTCATTCAAACCATCATTCAAGTTTTCAAGCATTTAGAAATGTCGGCTTGAATCAACGCGATTGACAACAGTGACACATGGACGACCTAAACGTGGTGGAGATGCCAGAACAAAACGAATGATCTTGAAAGGAATTTGTTGTGCCAGAATCGGTTTTGGATGCGATCAGACAGGGACAATGGGATTTCGAGCCCAGTGAAGTCGACGAGAATGAGTACCACTCAACCGCTGCACTTCCAGGCTCAAACGAAAAAATCAGTACGTTAGCCGAACGTGCGTTGGATGGATTGCCGCTTTGGCATCCAAGTGATCGGCGGTGTTTTGATGATACCGAAGAGGCTTTAAAGTAGCTCTTTGGAATGGCGAGGCGGACTTATTTACCCAACCGGACATCACTGTCCGGTTTTTTAATGCGCCATGTCGAGCAAGCCATTCGACGATGTTGGCTTACGTCAGGAGACCTTCTTTAGTAGTCTTGTCGTTTGCATTAATTCGATAACCAACGCAATAAGCACACGATAATATCAATGGCGAAGTTCAACGTGACCGTGGATCATGAAGTCCAAAGAGATGAAGCCGTCACCCGACTTAGAGGATTCTCAGATCGGATGCGTGAAGAAGTGCCGGTCGAAGTCACTGACGTTGAAGAAAAATGGGACGACGCTGGGAACCTGAGCTTTTCATTCAAAGCACTTGGATTCACCATTTCCGGTTCCATGGTCACCACAGAAAACAAAATTACTGTGGATGGCAAGCTTCCGTTTGCCGCACTCCCATTCCGAGGCGCGATCGAATCTCAAATTGCCGACAAAGTCCGCGAAGCAATTGCTTGAGTGAATCACGCCTTCAGCCTAGCGCGTAAACTTTTCGTTTTTTTTGAAACCAACTTGCGAACCAAATCGGCACAACCGGTTCTATCTTACCGGTGAGAGTGAATGTCAATTCACGATCCTTTCAACTCTTGAAAGCCAGGCACGGGAAGTGCCTTCTAACGTGGGCGGCCCGGGACTGGCCACGAACACCAGCGACGAATTTGATGACTTAACTTCGTCATCGTTCATTGCAACTTGTTGAATCGAATCCAATGTTGAACGGCTTTATCGACCGCTTTTCTCCAACGAATTCGCAAGCATCTTTATCAAAGCCTTCGAGTTTCACCTGGCTATCTCTGCGCCTTTCAATTCGCAGAATGACTTAACGACTCGATCTATAACGAAACGATGGATTCAAGTTGCTCAAGCCTTTTTGCTGATCAAACGTTTTGATCGGTGTTGAAACTACTACCTTTTATGAAAGAGGACCACTCATGGCATTGCTTTACGGCATGTTTTGCAGCTGGATCGTGGTTCTCCGCAAACTCGCTGCGCGGAAACACAACCGGCTGAAGAAGAACTACGAAACCGCTGAAAAGGCGTTTCGTCGAGTCGAGCGCGATTGCAAGAATGATGAAGTCGCCGTCGGCCGACCAAGTGCCTATTCGGCTCAATTGAAACTAATGAAACTGTACGAAGCTGTTGACCAATCGAAAACACGATGGGTCGCAGCCAAGCGAAAGCTGAGCAAGCGAGAGCGTACCGAGGCGAAAATCAAGCGTCTCAAGGGACGAAAAATCCCTTACACGTTTGGGCTACTCGACATGGCCGTCGTGCTCAAGGCAGTGGATACCTTTCGAGAAGCAGGACGTTTGGATCTTGGATACGTTTCCGAGTTCGTCCAGTCGTTCTTCTAATTGGAATTTTAGTTGAGATGTTGTAGAGGCAGCGTTGGGTAACCCCTGACGCTGCTTTTTTTCGTGCAGGGATCATTCTTTTTGAAAAAGCAAAAATTTCGTGGAAGATTGGAGGCTAACCGTCATTCTTATTAGCAGGGACGCGAATCGCGAACGAGTGCTTCAAACGATTGAAGCACTCCTGCAATCATAGGTGGGGCTTTTATGTTTGACGCAAACAATTCTTTAACATCAAGACTCTGGTATCGTTCGAAATCGACGCCCAAACAAATTGCGTTTCGATATGTCGACTTCGGCAGTCATCATGAAGAGACGATTACTTACTTCGAGCTCAAGCATCACGTCGAAGTTCTAGCAAGCCATCTTGCAGCTCATTATCAACCGGGCGAACGGGTAGTCTTGTTTTATCCGACCGGATTGGAATTCGTTGTCGCAATACTCGGCTGCATGAATGCCGGAGTTGTCGCCGTCCCTGTTGGCTCGCCCAATTCACCCAACGGCGTTGATTCGACATCGGGACAAGACTGGTTCTCCACGATTGTTTTGGCTTCTCAAGCCACTGCCGTTTTAACGACGGGTGAACTAAAGCCGATCATTGGAGATCGCTTTAACAACATGGGTGAGCAATTCAAGAACGTAGATATCATCGACGCCAATTCCGCTGCTCCTGCCTCAGTCAAATCAAGCTTCGTTGCCCGCCCGGATTCGGTTTTCCTCGAACAGTTTGTTTCTGTTATGGACGGGCAATCCAATTCCCACTCAATGACTCATTGCGAGTTGGCGGAACAGATGGAGACCTTGCGAGCCAAATTAAAACTCAATGGTGAAAGTTCGATCTTGGGGTGTCTTCCGATCAGCCATTCACCGGGATTGATCGCCCAAGTCCTGTTACCAATCTACGCCGGCTGTACGTCAAACTTGATGTCACATTTTGATGCGATTCGAGATCCGGCAACCTGGCTAACGGCAATCAGTAGCTTTGGGGCGACGACCGTTGGAGCTCCTGAAGTCGTATTCGAATTGGGAGCTAGTCCTTTGCCAATTCAAGAACTATCGCGCCTGGATTTCAATCGTTGGGACTCTGCCTTCAGTGGATCCGAGCCCGTCGCTCCGGTAACCCAAGAAGCATTTTCAAATCAATTCGCCCAACGAGGTTTCGACAAAGCGGCATTTTGCGCCACCTCGTTTCAAGATCACTCAGATTCATCTGCAATTCCCTCGCCAATACCTCATGTCACGATGCGACCATCTCAATCGTCGCCATCTCAAATGACCTGAATTCAACTTCACATTTTCACACCCATTTCACAACCTTAACGGCCAAACCGAAACGCTCCTCCAAGCGCTCGGTGAAGCCAACTGATCTCCAATTTCTTACAACTGTCAATACACTTGGTCTGCACGGAACGGCGGTGAGGTGCGACCAGGAAAAGCGTCAACTTTTTTTGACTGTTGTGAGATTGGCTGGCCGTTAGGGATGTGATATGTCCGATGCAATAGATCGGATGTGATATTTCTATCAATCATTGGTATCCCCAAAATCAAAGTCCATTAGTTGGATGGACGTGCCTAGTTTGCAATTCTGGTTTGTTTTTCTTCTGAAAATCGCGGCTCGAACGCGCCCTTGCCCGCACACGTCAACCCAATTAGGATTTTCTTAGTTCGAGTGACGCGTCTTCCATTTGCGACTACCTCCAGCCAAACGCCAGCATGATCATCGGGGCCATCAAGGAATCTGAACTCGGCGAACATCGCGTTGCCGTAACGCCTAACTCCGTCAAAAAAATCATCAAACTCGGCTATGAAGTCGTGGTTGAATCGGGCTGTGGAGTCGACGCCAGCTTCCATGACTCGATGTATGAGTCAGCGGGCGCTGAAATCCTGCCCAATCAAAAAAGTGTGCTTGATCGAAGCGACATCGTTCTTAAAGTCGACTTGCCGACTCTCAATGAGATCAACGACATCCAAGAGGGCGCGGCGTTAATCAGTTTCGTGTGGCCAGCCAAAAGCGAATCCGAACTTGACTTGCTTCGTCGGCGCGACGTCACGACGCTGGCGATGGACTGTGTGCCACGAATCTCGCGAGCCCAAAAGCTGGACGCGCTTAGCTCGATGAAACTTGATGCGCTTTCCAGCATGGCCAACATTGCTGGCTATCGTGCGATCGTCGAAGCCGCCAATGAATTTGGGAGCTTTTTCACTGGACAAATTACGGCTGCGGGAAAAGTCCCCCCAGCCAAAGTTCTGGTGATTGGTGCGGGCGTTGCTGGATTGTCGGCGATTGGCACTGCGAAAAGTCTTGGTGCGATCGTTCGGGCTTTTGACACACGACTGGCCGTTAAGGAACAGGTCGCCAGCATGGGCGCTGATTTCCTTGAACTTGAATTTGAAGAATCAGGCGAGGGCGAAGGCGGATACGCGAAAACGATGAGCGATGAATTTATCGCTGCCGAAATGGAGCTGTTCGCGGCCCAAGCCAAAGAAGTCGACATCATTGTTACGACGGCCTTAATCCCTGGTCGACCTGCTCCCGAATTGATCACCGAGGAGATGGTCAAAAGTATGAAGCCAGGCAGTGTGATCGTCGACCTTGCTGCACAAAACGGCGGCAACTGTAAGCTCACCGTGCCCAATGAAAAAGTAGTCAAGCACGATGTGATAATCATTGGCTACACGGACTTGCCCAGCCGGTTGCCGACGCAAGCTTCGAATCTTTACGCGAACAATATCGTCAACTTACTGACGGATATGACGCCGGAGAAGGATGGCAAGCTTGTCGTCGACATCGAAGATCAAGTCGTCCGTGGCACACTTGTCACCCATCAGGGAGAAGTGACTTGGCCGCCTCCGAAAATTGCTGACCCTTCACCGCCTGCCGCGAAGAAACCTCCAGCTCAACCAGTTGTTGCCCCTTCGGCTCCCGTGAAACCAGTCAATCCGATGATGCATTGGGTCTGGACCGGCGTTGCCGTCGTTGTGGGAATGCTGCTTTTGTGGTTCGTTGGAAAGCACGCGCCGCAGGATTTCGTTTCGCACTTTACCGTTTTTGTGTTGGCCTGTTTCGTTGGTTGGCAGCTTGTTTGGAATGTAACTCCGGCGCTTCATACGCCGCTAATGAGCGTGACTAATGCGATCAGTGGAATTATCGTGATCGGTGGCATGCTTCAGATCGGTGCGGTTTGGTATGGCTTCAACTCGCTGCTGGCGATCTTGGCGGTTTTAATTGCAACGATCAATGTGGTCGGTGGATTCTTCGTGACGCATCGCATGCTTGGCATGTTTAAAAGGCAGGACTGAACGTGGGAAGCATTCCGGAACTTGCCTGGCTCGTCGCCGCCGTCTGTTTTATTTTGAGCCTCGGTGGGCTGAGCAAACATGAAACCGCACGGCGAGGAAACATTCTCGGCATCATCGGAATGGCGCTTGCCATTTTCGCTGCATTCTTCAGCGGATCAGCCGGTCATGTTACTGGAATCACGACGGGCGGCAGAGTCTTGTTGATTCTCGCCTTAATTGGTGGCGGATTAAGTGGTGCCTATCTGGCGTCCAAGGTTGAGATGACTGCGATGCCGCAGTTGGTCGCAATCCTGCACAGTTTTGTTGGTTTGGCTGCTGTTTTAGTTGGACTAAGTGTTTTTATATCTAGTTGGGTGGCAGTCGAAGTACCCGACGAATTGGGACTTGGAGAAACCGTTACAAATCTGGTCGGCCCTGACATCATTTCTCGGATAGAAGTCTTCCTTGGCGTCTTTATCGGTGGCCTCACCTTTACCGGTAGCGTGATTGCTTGGGGCAAGTTGGATGGTCGGATTGATAGTAAGCCTTTAATGATTCCGCATCGTCATTTGATCAACGCTGGAATGCTGCTGGTTTGTTTGTTGCTGGGTTGGTGGTTTGTTGCGACAGGTTCTTATTGGATCTCGTTGTTGGCTTTGATTTTGATGCTGCTGATTTCATTCGTGTTTGGCGCCCACCTTGTGATGGCGATCGGCGGCGCGGATATGCCGGTTGTTGTTTCGATGCTCAATAGTTACAGCGGCTGGGCAGCAGCGGCAACCGGATTCATGTTGTCCAACGATCTGTTGATTATTACCGGAGCGTTGGTTGGTAGTAGCGGCGCGATTTTAAGCTACATCATGTGCCACGCGATGAACCGATCATTCATCAGCGTCATCTTGGGTGGATTCGGAACAGGAACGTCCAGCAATGGCCCGGGCATCGACCGCGGCGAGCAAGTCCACACGTCTACAACGGCTGACGAGGTCGCTCAAATGTTGTCCGATGCAAAAGAAGTCATCGTGATTCCTGGTTACGGAATGGCGGTGGCTCAAGCCCAGCATCCGATTCGCGAAATCACCGAGCTGTTACAAAAGAATGGAACCCGGACGCGGTTTGCGATTCATCCCGTTGCCGGGCGACTGCCTGGGCACATGAATGTGTTGCTGGCTGAGGCGCGTCTGCCTTA
>CAYMFZ010000065.1:0-15391 GCA_964389585.1 uncultured Pirellulaceae bacterium
CCACGCGGAAAGATGAAATTGATTGAACCGAGTTCGGTTCATCAGATGTTCGGCAGGGCAGGGCGGCCGCAGTTTGACGATCGGGGCTACGTGTTCGCGCTACCGCACGAAGATGATGTGAAGATCTTAAAGTGGAAAGAGAAGTACGATCAGATCCCGGAAGACACGAAAGATCCCGGGCTTCGCAAAGCCAAAAAAGCACTCAAGAAAAAGCAACCGAAACGTCGCGAGGGCCAACAATATTGGACTGAAGCCCAGTTCAGTCAACTCATCAACGCTCCTTCGGCTGATCTTGCGAGTCGTGGCCCGCTGCCATGGCGATTGTTGGTTTACATGCTTGATGCTTCGCCAGACGTCGGCCTGATCCGCAAGTTGGTTGCCGGACGATTGCTACAGCCGAAGGAGCAGATCGCGGCGCAGAAACGATTGAACCAGCAACTGATTACGCTTTGGCGCGGTGGCTATGTCACGCTTGACCCCAAGCCTCCGTTGGCGGAACTGGACGAAGGCAAGCCGGTTGAGGCGAAAGACGAAGCGAAAGATGCTGGATCGGGAGAAACTAAATCCGAAGGCGATGATGCTGGAGCACCCGCATCGATGTCACTTGATCTTGGTCAGCGAAAATCGGAACCTGATCCTGTTGCTCAAGAAAATTCAGCCAAGAAGAAAAAGGTTGTTGAAAAGTTTGAGGAAAAGCCAGTCTATAAACCAGACACGGCGACGCCGACCGAGAAGATGGAAGACTTGTTAAAGCTTCGTGGCGTTCATCCGCTGTACGCGCTCTTTTTGATGAACCATCTTGGCATTGCAGACAAGAACGAAAGGATCATGGCGTTCGAAAGCATCCTCGAACTTTCAAGATCGCTTGGCCGCGCGATTTGGATTCCAAAACCAGATGTTCTTCCACCCGGCCCGCTGGCAACCACGAGGTTAGATGCGCAACTCTTGACGCTTGGTCTGGCGACCGCGGAAGAACTGGGGGCGTTGAAGGAAGAAGAGGACGAGGACGCCGACAAGAAGCGTGGCTGGTATGACGAAGACGATTACGTTCCCATTCTCTCGTTACCGCACAAATTGCAGCGTCTGTTTCAACATGACTTTCCCGGAGTCCACGACGTTCGCGTGACGCCTGTTTGGGTCGCGGGCGAGGTGCTTCAATACGGGACGGATTTCAATAAGTACATCACCAGCAACAAATTGCAAAAACAAGAAGGAATCGTGTTCCGTCATTTGCTCCGTTTCATTCTTTTGATCGATGAGATGGCGGAGCTTTGTCCACCTGATGTTGAACACCAAGATTGGCGAGATGATCTTTATGAGATTGCGGATCAGCTCGAAGAGATTTGCCGGCTGACCGACCCCTACAATACAGATCAGTGGCTGGCTGAAACGCGAGAGAAGAGTGAAGAAGAAAAATAACTGAACGAAACGGTTGATTCCAATGAAAAGAATACTATCGGCGGTCTGCTTGATTGCATTTTTGCCACTTGCCTTAGTCGCTCAAGACAATGGCGATGAGAAAAGCGAGAAGAAATCGCTTGAGCTTCCCGAGTGCGATATTTTCCTGTTCAAATTGCTTGATACGTCAGAAGAAACGAAAGTTTCTGACGGCTTTAACTTCAACAACCGCAAGGGATATGACAACCAGCCTTGGTTCACCCCCGACAGTTCATCGATTCTGTTCTCCGCGAATGGAATGCCCGATCGCACTGACGTATTTGAGTATCAGATCGAATCCAAAGAGACGAAGCAACTGACTGACGATCTGATTCAGCAGTACTCACCACAAGTTTCTCCCGACAACAAGACACTTTCGTTTGTTGTCGATGGCGAAAAGGCAAACCAAAGCATCTGGTCTGTGGATCGTGACGGCGAGAGCAACACTTGGCTATTGAAGAATCAGGGAGAGCGCGAGCCGGTGGGCTACTACAGTTGGAATCACAAAACAGACTACATTCTGTACTGGTCACGTTATGGTTTCAGTATGCGTTTGGTTCATCGAACCAAACCTATTTCACATTACGTGACGGGGGATGCAATTCCAGCGACACCACTCATCATTCCCGGCACCGATAACTTTAGCTTCGTGCACCAGCAAGGTAACGGCGAAGTCTGGATCAAGGAGCTAAATCCAGAAACACTGGCGGTGCGTCCGCTGACACCCGTCGTAGGAAGCAACCGAAGTTACGCATGGACGCCCGGCGGTCGGATCTTGATGTGTGATGGTTCAATGCTTCATCGTTGGTCGTCTGATTCGATCGGATGGGAACAAGTAGTTGATCTTGGTGAGCACGGCATGAAAAATGTTTCTCGTGTCGCCGTGAGTCCAGATGGCAAAAGATTGGCGGTCGTTGGTTTGTCGAAGGAAGATTGAACTACGGCAGTCCAACTTGTAGCAAGTGAAGGCATCGATAGTCGTTGATTTCTCCGAAATCATAACGAGCATTACGATCAAGCATCCAACAAATATCGCTACCTATTAGTCCTCTTTAATCTTTGCCGTCTTGTCGACTGCTGGCTTCAGCTTTTTCAACATCTGTGGCCAAGTTGTCTGTTGGAATTTGTCCATTTTCTCCGGACAATCCGCATCGATTACATTCCACAATTTGCGACCCTCGACAACGATTGGGGCTTCGGATTTTGGAAGAAACTTAGCGAGCTTCGATTTGTATTCGGCATGCGATTCGTCGTTCGCCAGATTTTTCCATTCTTGCGGATCAGACGTATGATCGTAGAGTTCCTCACCACCATCGAAGTACCTTGTGTAACGCCAATGGTCATCGCGGATTGAATAATTACCACGTCCCCAAGTCGTCATCGCGGGTTTTGCAATCGGTTCGCTCGGATTCGCAAGTTGTTTAACAAGACTCTGTCCATCCACGTAGTCGGGCGACTCGACGCCAGTCATTTCTCCAAGCGTTCGATAGATATTGATTAGCGAAACGGCTTCGGTGCATTCGCCAGCGTTCATTTTTCCTGGGCGCGGGTCGTAAATGATAAACGGCACGCGAGTCGATTCTTCCCAGAGCGAGAATTTTCGAAAGCTCCGTTTCTCGCCTTGATGGAATCCGTGGTCAGACCAAAGCACGATGATTGTATTATCAGCGTGCTCGCTTTTCTCAAGCTCATCAAGGACGCGACCGATGTTGTAGTCAGCCCATGAGTTGCACGCCAAATACGCACGGTGGACTTTTTCCCATGCTTCATCTTTGCGAAACTTAAAATCGTCACCGAGCTTTGCATTTGATCGCCCCGCCCATGGAACGTCTTCGAGGTCTCGGTACCTAATCAATGGCTTTTTGATTGGCTCGTCATGCATGTCAAAGAATTTTTGCGGACAGACAAAAGCAAGATGTGGCTTGACAATTCCGACCGCTAGAAAAAACGGCTGGTCATGCTTCTTCTTCAAAACTTCAATGCCGTACGTGGCGACTTGGTGGTCAGGGTGATCTTCAAACGGATTGGTCGTAGGGCAAAACGCCAACTTGTTTGAATCGCCCTGTTGGTAGCCTTTCGCCGCCTCGTATTTCAGTTTTGGTCCGGAATGTTTGTGGTAATCGTCCCAGTCTTCCTTAAGGTTCTTTGAACCGTGAAAAATCTTGCCCGCACCAAAAGATTGATAGCCATTGTCTCGAAAATGTTTCGGCAGGCTGGTGTACTTTCCCAAAATTGATTGAGGGATCTTTTCGTGGTCGTAAAATGGATAAAGTCCTGATTTGTGTGGTTCCACTCCGTACAACAAAGCGAGTCGGCACGGCGAGCACGCTGGCGAAATACAATGGGCGTTGGTGAAGTTCACGCCGCGCCGCGCGAGTTGATCCATGTTTGGCGTTTTGGCTTGGGGATGTCCACCGAGAAAACCAACCCAGTCGTTCATATCATCGATGGCGATGAATAGGACGTTTGGTTGCTGATCCACATTAGGATTGCTCTCGATTTCATTCGCAAACAGATGGGGTGAAAGAACGAAAACACTAACGCAAAGTAAAAAAGAAAAGTTGAAAAGATGTTTCACGACAAGCTCCAAATTCAGGTGGTGAATTGGTGCATTGTAGCGGACTGAAAACCTGGTGTGAAAGCAACCGCACAACATTTCTCTATGTTCCGCTCGGAGAAATCAGGTTCGGTGATCGAGAAAGAGCGAGTTCGATCAAATCCAGAATGTCGAAAAGCGGTTCGACAGAATTATCAATTGCTATTTGGAGATTTTTTGAGTTGCGTCAAGTAAGTCAAACGTGGCGCCGGGGATAACAACAGGTTGGAATAAGACTCGGCTTGCGACAATCTCTGTTTCGCCATCTGCCCAAACGCCTGTCAAAAAGACTTGCGTTTTGTTGGGTTCCATCTGAGCGATTGAAAATCCATTCATCGTTGCATAACGAAACCCAAGGAGAACGGGAAACGAATCTTCGTCAGTGACGACTTCGGCGACTTGCTTGTCAAACTTGAGAGCACCAGAGAGATAGGGTTTCTCCTTGGTTGGTGAATTCTGACCCACGTCTTCCGGGGTGATGAGGTAAAAGTTCAATCGCTTCTTCTTGGCAGACTTGAATTGTTTGATTTTCGATTCGTCTCCAAATCGCGAGATCAAAAACAAATTCTCTGAAGGGAACTTTACCGGGAATCGCTTGCCTGAATCAACTTTCAAGTTCACCGAACTCGAATCAGGGTCATACGTCAAAGCGTCAACTACAACTTGTTTGTTTTCCAAATCAAACCAAGGCTTGTTCATTTTGAGACCAACCGACGCGTTTTCGGCGAGCTTGATTTTGTATTGAGTCCCGCCTCGTGTAACCGTAAACGAATATTTTTTCCGATCAGTAACCAAGCCATCCAATTTAATCGTCGTCGGAGTCGTCGCACTTTCATCTGTAGCATTGGTAGCGGACTGGGCTTCAAGCGTCAGCGTATTCGCACCACAGACAAACGCAGTTAAAACAAAGATGAGAGATAAGCGATTCACCGTTAGCATCCAAGAAAATCTTAAGATTAAAATCATGATTCGAGTCTTCGACAAATACCAAGTCGATTGCCCAACGTTTGCGCACAAGCAATTACTAGTGTAGTTGGAAGCCGAAACGTGATTTGAAGGAAGCTGGCTGGATGGTTCGAATGTTCGGTTTGTGCGGAATTCAGCGTGGCAAATGGGTTCAAATGCAAATTTATTCTTCAGCCGATTTGATCACGACCTTCGCTCGGTAATTGCCCGACCAGGTGTAATTCGTGTTTGTCGCGTAGGATTCACGCATCGAAACGCCGAGATATAAGATACCACTGGCTTTCGCCACAAAGTCGATACTGCTGCCGACCTGGATGCATTGGCCGTTATCGTTGCCAATTCGAGCCGTTAGTTTACCAGAATTGATCCCATTCCACTTGCTGCGGTTGGTCAGCCCCTCAGGAGAACTGGAAGCATTAAAGTTATTCCACTGAATTGAACCGTCGGCGCGAATTGAGATCTTGTCGCCTTTGTTGACGCGGATGCCAGTTGATTGTGGCTTTTTCTGAAAAAATGACATCGCGGGCACTTTGACAGTCTTACGTGTTTCGCCTTGTGATGCGTTAAGCTGTCGGTTCGCCAGACGGATGTCGCCCAAGTTGACTTTGAGATCTCCAAACTTACTCTTGACGCTGAATTGTTTTTGCTGAATCTCACCAACAATTGAAAAGTCCGGTGTGACGATCGTGTCATCAAAAGTTATCGAACGCTCCGACTTCATTAACGCTTCTTCGTTGGACTCAAGTTCTTCTTCGAAAATGGCAAGCACTTGCGAAATACGCTTGTTCTGCTCGGCGTTGCTGTCTGGGCTTAGGTCCGCAAGGACGCCACGAATTTCGTAGCCCAATGAAACAAGTTCTTTTTGCGCTGCATCTCGGCCAACCGCGCTGGTTCCGCCCAAGTCTTCAACGAGTTTGGAAATTTGCTGGACGAACTCCGGGCGACTGTTGAGTCCAGGGTAAATTTGCTCAATACGCGAAATTGGAATGTTGAGCATTCCATAGGCTGTCTTTACATCAATGGACTTCACTTGAATGTCACCGCCGATAATCGAACCGTCTTGAAGGTGGAGTCGCGCAAACTGATCACCGACAGACGGTGCTTTGGGCTTGTTCTCCGCTGTATCGATAACGTTGGCGTTGTCTTGAGGCTCGGTGACGTCGGGGTTTTGCTCGTCTTGTTGATTTACTGCAAGCTGTTGAGCTAAAGCGCGAATAGTCGCTTGATCGAGCTTTTGGGCGCGTTGAACCTGAGCCTCACAAATGGATGACCACATGATTTGCAAAATCAAAGCTGTGGAGAAGAGTAGGTAGTAGCGAGAATGCAAAGCGTTCATTGACGACTCCCAAGAGACGGTATCCCAGATTGACATTTCAAACATTTTAACGAGATATCAAACGAATCGCGACATCAGCAGGTTTCACCCAAGCCTCATGTCGCGTTCGCCGCCATGACTTTGATGGGTGCCGAAACGATAGGATCTGCAGCCCATGGAATGTGCAATCGAATTTCTACCACCCAGGCGACGTTGAAATTTGTGCCTTGCTGAGTGAATGGTGCTTCCGACTCAGGAACCACAATTTCAAATTCCTCAACCGTCTCGTTGGTGATCAAGCCAGGTGAATCGAGGTTGCTCATTTCGATTCGGTGATGGTAAAGATCGTTGTGACCTTGAGCAGAAGTCGATTCTGTCGCCACGAGAGCAACTTCGATCTTTTTAACCTTGAGTGGTTCTGGCGTTTCCACTGTCAGCATCGCCAGTGCTTGCTCACCAATCGTCAGCAGGTCACGATCGACCGCCAAGTTGATGCGTACGTCTTTGCCGAATTTTTTGTTCCAGAACGATCGACCTGTGTCGTCTGGGAAAACGATATGAACCGGATTGGTTTGGCTAAAATCGACGGGTTCCGGCTGAAGCGTAAGTTCTTGCTTTTTATGCCAATCGACTTTGATTGGGATGTCTACTGATACCGACATTGAATAACTGACTTCACTTTTTTTGCCTTTGAAAGACGCGAGCGCATCTTTCGGGATGAAGACGTCAACTTCGAAAGTCATTTCCCCTGGGGCGACTTCTTCATGTTCGCCGCCGCCGACGACTGTTTTCATTGAATCGCCAATGCGTCCGAAGAATCCTTTGCGAGGTTCACCCATCAACAGGAATTCTTCTTTTACGATTTCGACGTACTCGGTTGCAGTCCGTGTTACCGTTTTGGATTTTCCATCAGAATCTGTTTCCGTTGTCGTGTAGTCGGCACTTGCTTTTTCGATTCCAGCAAACTCCGCCCGAATTCCACGGACTTTCGTGGGGCTTGGAAAAGTTATCGCAATGTTAATGCGATTCGATTCACCACGTTTCAAAAATTGGCCTGGCAATTCAATTTCGATTTCTTTGCCCACGCGATTACCTCCTGTTATGACGTCAACTTGTCTTCGATCAGTTTGACTTGGGCGAAACTGGTGATTGAAGTGAATCCATGGTCTGACTCAACGGCTTTGTTGCCAGGCCGAATACTCAAGAGAGTTTGTAGCCCCGCCTTTTTCGCAGCCTTCAATTCTTCAATCACATCACTGATGAAAAGAATTTCAATTGGCTGACAGGAAAATTCCGAAGCGATAGCGCAATAACTGTCAGAGCTCTGTTTCGGCCCCGTCGTCGTGTCGTAGTGGCCTTTGAATTGATCGAGCAAATCGCCAGCAACTGTATGACCGAAGAAAAGTTTTTGAGCTTGAATGCTTCCCGAAGAATAAATTCGCACGTCGATGTTTTGCTGGTTCCATGATCTGATTGAATCCGCGACATCGTCGTAAATGTGAGCCACCATCTCACCGCTGTGAAAACCGTCTTTCCAAATCAAGCCTTGAAGCTTTTTCAATCCAGTCGCTTTGACGTCGTCGTCCATCAATTCAATGACGCCCGCGGCAACGGCTTCTTGTTTTTCTTCGTCCGAGAGATTGCCAAGCCATTGTTGGGTATCTTTTTCCAGGTCGTCGGCCAACATGGTGACGCTGGTTTGAACCGACGGTTCGTTCCAGTTGTGCTTCAGGAATTCTGAGACATTGTCGCGAACGTAGGGGAACATGACGTCGTAAACGAAACTGATTGATGAAGTCGTGCCTTCGATATCGAGAAGAATTCCTCGAACGGATAAGGGATTTGTCATTGGCTATCCAAGAAAAAAGCGAGACCGATGAGCCTCGCGTGTTGGTTTAAGTTGGTGCGGATGGGTTGTTCGAGTTTTGTGTTTGAAATTTCAAATCTCAACCTAGTTTCGAATTTCAAATCTCAATTCTCAAATGTCGTATTTTCGAATTTCAAATCTCAAATCTCAAATCCAATCTTGATTTCAAAACCTAAAGCTTCGTTACCTCTAAATCACCCTCGCCACCCTCAAGATAGCTAGGCCCCATACACAAAGGCGAAAACTGTTCGTGTACTGGCTCTTCCATATAGTGCGGTGCCCAACCAGTCATGTCTTCGAACAAACGAATGCAGCGAATTGTTTTGTCGGTGCAAAGATTGAACCAATGATGTGTGCCCTTGGGAACGCTGATCAAGTCGCCGGACTCAACTGTTACGGCGAATACAGGGGCGGATTCAGGGTTGATGTGAAACACACCAGAACCCTTTACTGTGAACCGAACTTCGTCTTCGGTATGCAAATGTTCTTTGTCGAACTTTTTCAGCATGTCATCCAACCCCGGCGTCTCTGGCGTCACGTTGATGACATCCGCGGTCACAAAACCATGTTGTGACTTCAACCGTTCGATTTCTAGCGAGTACGCTTCAAGAATTTCTTCATTCGTTGCGTCAGGACCAATTCGTCCTTCGACGTCCCATTGCTCAAACTCGATCCCATATTGCTTCAAGAAAGCCTTGATCTCTGCGGGTTCACGGATCTCGCAATTCTCTTCAGGAATTTGAACACGTGCCATCGGTTTACCTCTTTCAAAAGTGCGTCGTTATTTCTTCATTTCGAGCAGAAGAAACATTGCGTTTTCGAAACGTTGCGTTTTTGTTAGCCTTCATTCTACAGAAAATTGGCTTGAATCGTCAGTCATCAAATGTGACGGTTTTGGCCGATTTCGTGAGTCGACGAGCGTGCTTCGCCAGCTAATAGAGACTTTATGGGGAAAGTTTCTATCGCGTTTCAGCCCGTTTGAATTCCAATTTTTCGAGCTACACACTCGAACAGGAATTCATAAATCTCGATATGACGTCGTGCCGCAAAAACGTCTTTACCCCAAGTGTAAAGTCCGTGTTTGCGGATCAGGAATCCATGCGTCATTGGCTGAGACGGATTAGCTAAACGCTGGCGTACTTGATCTGCAAGGATGGGGATGTCTTGGGTGTTTTCGAAAATTGGAATCCAGTGAGAATGCTCATGCGTCTTGATTCCTTCGAGCCCCTTAAGCATTTCAAAGCCTTCGATCTCGAACCCGCCGTTTTCAAAAAAGTGGTCTGACAAGAGCGTGCCCCAAACGCTGTGCGTGTGCAGGATGCTGCCGATATTGGGTTGTTCGCCTAACACAACATGCAGCATCGTTTCCGCCGAAGACTTCGGCTGGTTGGGCTCAATTGGATTGCCATCCGAACCAATGTGAACGAAATCAGATTCTTCCAAGCGACCTTTGTCTTTTCCGCTGGCGGTCACAATCAATTCAACAGGGTCGTTGTTCAGAACCGCGCTATAGTTGCTGCTGGTTCCGACCGACCAGCCGCGCGAATGAAAAAGCCGTCCGCAATCTCGCAATTGATCGATGAGATTGTCATGGCCACAAAGGGGATGGGATTCGGAAAGCATTATGGTCGAAGTTGAAATTTGGGATTTGAGATTTGAACATTGGCAACGACAATGAAAGCGTATCTGGCATTCAATTTGGTTCGCATGTCTCCGTAAGCTTTCGGATTCAAAGTGTCGTGAAAGACTGGCTACACGAATTGAACTGAGGTGGCCTATTAGCCCATAGGTTATCCGTAGGTTGAACGAGAATCCAGCCGCAATGAACGTTGAAGGTTAAAGAATGGCATTTTGGAATCGCAAAAAAAACTGGGAAGACGAATACGATGAGTATTACGCTCAAGATCGTCGCGCTGAGCCCGGCAAGAAGCCTGGTCGACTTCGGTTCTTGCCTCACCTACTTTTGCTGGCGTTTTTGGGTGCATTGTTCGTGGGTGGCATTGGTTTAGTCAGTGGCCCAACGATGGTTGAGAAACTACTCACCGTATTAGTTACGCCCGTTGGGTTTGTCTGGCTCGGGCTGATGCTCTTGATTTATTTTTCTGTAATGACTCGTCAAGGTTGGCCAGCAGTTGCGGGGTTAGTTTGTTGGTTGATTCTAACGATTGGTGGAAACCAACTTGTTTCTCAATGGCTTGCTGGTTCGTTGGAAGCTCCTTATCAAGACCTTGATGTTTTCGAAGTCGAGCCATTTGATATGATCGTGGTTCTAGGTGGCGGGACCAGCAGCACTCTCGATGGGCAATCGCAACTTAGTATCGATGGTGATCGGGTCGCCATTGCTGCGAGATTGTTTCATGCTGGTCAAGTTAAACGTTTTGTTTGCACCGGCACTCAGGCATTTCGATCCACTCCTAAAGATCTTGATCCGCGTCAGGAAGCCACCGAAATTCTTGTCGGGCTTAACGTTCCCAAGTCAGCCATTTTGCAAATGCGTGGCGAAAACACTTTGCAAGAGATGGCGAATCTCAAGACGTGGTTGGCGGAAAACAAGGTCGGAGGTCGGGTTGGCATTCTGACTTCCGCTTGGCATCTTTCTCGGGCCATTCGGTTGGCCGAGGCTCAAGGGCTAACCGTTCATCCGGTTCCGTCGAACTTCGTTACGGCGCCTTACACTCCGTCGCCTCATCTTGTGGTGCCAGGCGCAGAACATTTGATGATCACCTCGAAAATGCTCAAGGAGTATTTGGCGAGATTGATTGGCCGATAAACCAAAGGGTTTGGGGTGAGTTTTCTGACAAAGTCATTTTCTCGATTCTGTTTTTGGATAGGCTTTGCAGAGTCGATAGAAAATTCACGCGTTTTTTCTGTTGATTACTTGAATTTAGCGACCAAATGCGACACGCTTTTGCATGTACTAATATTCGAATCAACAAAAAAACAAAAGGGAATTTCAATGTCGACTGTTTCAAAGCCCAATGCCAATCCAATCGTATCGGGACTGTTGTCGTTTTTTGTGTTCGCTCTTGGCCACGTTCTAATTAATGGTCAGACGAATAAATGGGTCATCGTTTTGATTTTGACAATTGTTGGATCTTTTGCATGCGGCTTGCCTGGGATCATCATCAATATTCTTGGAGCAATCGACTCGTATCAAACCGCAGAACGTTTGAAAGCCGGCGAGACGATTGGCGAAAACGAGTACTCGAATGAGTTGCTTTATAAGATTTGCAAAATCGTCGATAAGAAAGCGACTTGCAAGGCTGCTGGTTAGACAAAGATCGGGCAAGGACAAAGGTTGGTGAGGGAAAAGGCTGGGCAAGGGGAGCAGGATGTGGATGTCCTACACGCGTAGGCGTCTGACGTGAAAGTCACTACCTCGCTTTATGATTTGCCAACTTGTAAACCTTGGAGCGTTGGTCTGGGCACTCCCGATCATCAACTTGTGAGCCGTGATGCGTGAGCGGCCGGGCATTTCATTCGATCGTTCCCGCCATTTGAAGAAATGGTCGTTGATCACTCCGTGGTCAAAACGCACGTAACAAGTGGGCTGTCCACTAGCTTTGCTTAGACGCCGTTGCCTTTTGGCTATTACTAAATTGATAAATAGTCTTGCGTTGCTCGGTACTGATTGCGGAGCAATCAACGACGATCCAGTTAACAGCAATCCAATCAACGACGACCCAACTAACGAAAATCTCGTGACTTAATCTGCAGTTCTTCCAACCGGCACGACATATCCTCAATTCGATTCACCACCACATGAATCACGCCGCTCTTCTTTTCCAGTTTTCCATGGGCAATCCAAGCCGGCGCACGGCGAGCGATTTTGTAATACCGCTCCCAAATTTTTTGCTTGACCACAAGATTCGCCGTCCCCGTTTCGTCTTCCAAAGTCACAAACGTGATTCCCTTGGCTGTCGATGGCCGCTGCCGCAGGATCACAAGTCCCGCCACGCGTAAATGTCGATTGTTCTCTTTGTCGGCCAACCCCGCACAAGTCGTCGCATGAAGTTCGTTAAGAGACTCGCGATGAAATGACATTGGGTGCGCCCTCAGCGAAAGCCCGACCGAACGATAGTCTTCGGTGACTTGGTCTTGCGGTTCAAGAATCGGCAACGCCAAAGTCTCGTCATCGCCAGTGTCCAGACTGGCAAACAACGGTTGATCCTTCGGCTTTTTCTCTTGGCCGAGCGCCTGCCAAAGCGCCGCCCGCCGGTCTTGTTTCAGCGAACCAAACGCGTCCGCCTTGCTGAGCTGCGCGATGATGGCCTGTCCCAATCCTGTTCGCCGTGTGAATTCAGAGACGCTTGTGAATTCGCCTTGCTGGCGAGTTTTCTCGATGGTTTCAGCGACGCTGGACCGCAAACCAGAAATCATCCGCAAGCCCAAACGCAGGGAAAGGTCTTTAGTTTGTTTGAGATTCTGGTTTTGAATCTGATTGTGAGCCGTAGGCGCTAGCCTCGGGCCAGCCAATCGTGACGACCTGCTTGCTCGTTGTAGCTCCGGGTCAACTGAACACGATGGCTCGCCTTTCTGTTGCAACTTCGCAGGCGTATCTACTTGGTACTTCTGGCCCGAGGCTTGCGCCAACGGCTCAACTGCTTGATTGGAAACTGGCTTGCTTGAACTTTCCTCAATAGTGCAATCCCAATTGCTATAGTTCACATCAACCGGCAACACATTCACGTCATGCCGCTGCGCGTCGGCGACCAACTGAGCAGGCGCATAAAAACCCATGGGTAAACTGTTGATAATTGCAGCGCAAAAAGCCGCCGGGTAATAGTGTTTCAGCCAAGCCGACACATAAACCAGTTTGGCAAAACTTGCGGCATGCGACTCGGGAAAACCGTACTCGCCAAACCCGCTGATCTGACGAAAGACTTGTTCGGCAAACTCTTCGCCGAGACCGCGGTCGCGCATCCCCTTCATTAACTTGTCATGGAACTGCTGGATGATGCCCGTTTTTCGCCACTTACCCATTGCCCGCCGGAGCTGATCCGCTTCACCAGGCGTGAACCCCGCCGCAACCACCGCCAGCTTCATCGCTTGTTCCTGAAAAATCGGCACACCCAACGTGCGATGCAAAACGGCTTTGATTTCTTCGTTGGGATAGACCGCAGGCTCTTCACCATTTCGACGCCGCAGGTACGGGTGAACCATGTTGCCTTGGATCGGGCCAGGCCGAACGATTGCGACTTCGATAACGAGATCGTACCAACAACGTGGCTTGAGTCGGGGCAGCATGCTCATTTGGCCACGGCTTTCAATTTGAAATACGCCAACGGTGTCGGCAGCGCAGCTCATGTCGTAAACTTTCGGATCCTCTTGTGGGATATTCGCCAGTGTGCAGTGCCGCCCCCAATGTTGCTCGACCATGTTGAAGCACTTACGAATCGCGGACAGCATTCCCAGACACAAACAGTCGACTTTAAGCAGTCCCAATTCCTCAAGATCGTTTTTGTCCCATTGGATCACGGTTCGATCGTCCATCGCCGCGTTCTCAATCGGGACCAGTTCGTCAAGTTTTCCTTGAGTGATCACCATGCCGCCAACATGTTGTGAAAGATGCCGCGGAAACCCTAGCAAGTCGTTGACTAAATAGGCAAACTGGATTCCGATCTCCGATTCAGGGTCAATCCCAACGTCAGCCATTTTGCCAGCCAGATCAGATTCCTTCGCGTACCCTTCGACATGTTTGGCAAGCGCATCGATGCGGTCAAGCGAAAGACCGAGCGCCTTGCCGACGTCGCGGATCGCACTCCGGGCTCGGTAAGTGATCACGGTCGCAGCCAATCCCGCTCGATCGCGTCCGTACTTGCCATAAAGATACTGAAGCACTTCTTCACGTCGCTCGTGCTCAAAATCGACATCGATGTCGGGGGCTTCGTCTCTTTCTTTGCTGATAAAACGTTCGAACAGAAGGTCGGTTGTGCTGGGGTCGACCGAAGTGACTCCGAGGCAATAACAAACGGCGGAGTTTGCGGCTGACCCGCGGCCTTGACACAAAATCCCTCGACTGCGAGCGAATCGAACAAGGTCCCAGACGGTCAGAAAGTAGGCTTCGTAACGAAGCTCGTCGATCAACCTCAGTTCATGGTCGATTTGTGTCTGGACTTTGGCAGGTACGCCGTCTGGGAATTCGGATTGTGGATAACGATTGATTGCACCTTCGGTTGTCAATTCTCGTAAGTATTCGATCGGCGGTTGACCATTGGGTGCAAGCTCTTCCGGGTACTCGTATCGCAGTTGGCTTAGACAGAAATTGCAGCGGTCGACGATTTCGTTGGTTCGTTCGAGGGCCTCTGGAATGGAAGCGAAGGCGTTTTGTCGTTCGTCTATGGTTTGCAGGTGACGCTGGGCATTGGGCAGCAGCAAGTCACCCGCCGACGCGACGTTGGTGTGGTGTTTGGTGGCAGTCAGGACGTCATGAAGCGGAAGCCGCGCGGGCGCGTGATAAAGCACGTCTCCTGAGGCGACGAGTGGTAGGTTGGTCGCTTGCGAAAGCTGTTTCAGTTGTTCGATCCGCCAATCATCATCAACACCGCGATAAAGCGCCGCCATGAGGTAGCTTCGGTCGCCAAAAATGTCTCGATAAATATGATATTGATCACGGTGACTTTCGGAGACGTCAGTGTGGCATTTCACTCCGTGAAATAGCGCCGTTTCACGGAGTGAAACGCGACAATCTTCCGCATTCCGCACTCCGAATTCCGAATTCAAAAACCATTCATAGCTCGGGTGGTTTTCGTCAATATGATCCGTCCTCAGCCGATCACCCCGAAAGTACGGCACGACTCCGGCAAGCAAACCCTCGGCGTGATTGGCGACGTCGGCAATCGAAAGCCAGCATTCGCCTTTGGGCGCGCGCCGTCGTCCAACAGTGATCAGCCGCGAAAGGTTGGCGTAGGATTTTCGATCCGTCGCCCAGAGAACGACCGGAGGTGCGTCGTTGAGAATGATCTCGGCGCCGATGATTAGTTTTAAGTTGGGAGGGGGCGATGATGTAGTTGAAAAATTGTTTTGTGATTCCGGTTTGGTGATGGTTGGTGAGGTTTCTTGAGTAGGAGTAGGAGTAGGAGTAGGAGTAGGAGTAGGAGTAGGAGTAGGAAGTTGGGATTGGGATTGGGATTGGGATTGGGATTGGGGCGAAGTTTCAAATGAGGTTGGGGGTGAGGAAAGTGAGCCGTAGGCGCTAGCCTCGGGCCAG
>CAYMFZ010000066.1:0-5565 GCA_964389585.1 uncultured Pirellulaceae bacterium
ACGTGATGAATGTCTTCGCGGTATTTGTAGAGCTCATCGTAGACGGGCATAATCTTGTTTCCGGGATATCGAAAAATGAGATCTACACCCTCAGCCAGCAAGCAGCGAACGACGGCTTCCGAGCCTGTGATTCGTTCTGTGGTTTGTTGAGTGTGTTCAACTTCAGGTTTGGTTGTCGTAGACATAACTTTACTCTTCGTATCTTAAAAAAGGGAGCTAAAAATGGTTGATCGAGATTGTCTCGAGTCGTTTCGGTAGTTCGTTACCAATGTTCAGATAGTGAACGTCGATTATAGGAATTTAAGTCGATTGCTCGCATAACAATTCACCAAACAAAATCGGCGGGAAGGTGGTTGCTGTTACGAGCGAATCGGGTTTGGCAGGAGGTCATCCCTTAATTGCTGTTTGGGGCATTTAGTTTTTACAAAAGTCGTTTCGGACTCAAAATTGCTGGAAAACTTTTTTTCAAACTTTTTTGTTGGCTGTTTTTCTTTCAGGCGATGTGGCTGATGGTTGAGTAAAGGCAAAAAAGGCAAAAAAAAAGACTTGGCCATCGCCAAGTCCAGAAGTTTCAAATTGAATTGAAAATCATGTCTTGCGACGTTGAACCATTAAGCCAACGAGTCCTAGGCCCACAATAATGAGAGAGTTAGGTTCAGGAACTGACACGAGGCTAATGTTGTCTGCCCAAGCAACCCCGTTATCGTTGTTGTCTTGAGTCATAACAACACTTACTCGAATCGCATTCGTTCCACTGGAAATAGTTACGATGGGTGTCATAAGTTCGTGATAAATGTCGGTCGTTGAAGCCGAAGTAATCTCGTCCGATCGCCCGGCTGACATCGCACCGCCAATGGTGCTAAGGAAACTGATCTCAAGGTAGGCCGAGGTAGACGCAGTCAGTTGAGTACCAGATTGGTGCCCAATTAGTCCTGAAATGAAGAAGCTGTCACCAACTGAAAAGTCTGTACCATCGACGACGATGTCCTGATTGGCACCGTTGAAGTTAGGGAGGCCGTCAAACTGGCCAGTCATCCGAAGCGTTTCAGCGCCCTCGACAGCAGCGTCAATCCCTGGAGCGGCAAAATCTTGATCTCCAGATCCTACGTTTGTCCAAGCCGATGCTTCAAAATCGCCATCGGTAAAAACATCCGCTTTCGAAGTCGTTGCAAGGAACAGCGACAATCCCAAAGCAAGTAAAAGTTTTGTTTTCATGTGATTCAAAATCATGTTGATGTAATTTTCCCAACAAAAATGGGGAACAGTTTCCAAACGCATCTTTGACGATTGTTCAAACTGTGTCAATCATCTTCTATGGTAAAAACACCCCTAATGCGGTGGGGTTAGGATTACCAATCTGATTCTTCTTCCTTGTTCATCGGCCCGAGCTTTCCTTTTACGGCTTCAAGTAATTCTTGTGAATCGTAAGGTTTTCCCGCCCGAATCACTGTTTTTACATTCCTAGTGTTTCTGATCTTTTCGATAGGATTGCCAGTGATGACAACCAAATCCGCAACCTTTCCAGTCTCAATTGAGCCATGGTCTTTATCGATCTTGAATGCCTTGGCACCGTTGATCGTCGCGATTTTGATCGCTTCGGCGGCAGGGATTCCGTTGCGAACCAATGCATCAAGTTCCCGGTGAACGCCAAAACCTGGCAAGTGGTTTCCATTGCTGACATGGTCCGTGCCAAGTGTTATCGTTCCGCCAGCTTCGAAAAAGCTGGAAATCGTTTTCTGTTTCGCGCGATAAATTCGCTGATAGATTTCCATCCCCTTCATTGGCTTGGCGTTCTTTGCGACTTTTTGAATGTGCGGAGTAAAGAACTTTCTCTCGTCGATCCAGTATTGATATTCCTCATGCGTTTCTGGAGTCGTTTCTCCCAAGTAACCATAGGCAGTCAACGTTGCGTCAAAAAACGTTCCGTTATCGATAAAGTGTTTTGTGATCTTTTCGAACTCGGGAGTTCCGGCTCGAATGTTTTGCAAAGACTGGTAGGCCGACTGCGAGTCGGGCATCGCGTCGCCGCCTAAAAAATGTTCAATGCGATCGATACCCATACTCACCGCGTCACGCGGATTGACGCTGTTGCGAAACCCAGAACCCAAATGCCCGGTCACCGTCAAGTCGTGTTTGTGCGCTTGGTCGATCAAGATCTTCAACGAATCAGGATCGATTGATTTGGCTTTGAAACCACCCGAGCCTCGCTTCGCCCAAAAATCGACTTCGTCACGAATTTCCTGATCAGGTTTCTTGCCTCGCCACCCCGGACGGGCGCGGCCAAAATAAGGACCGCTCGTCAATAGTTTGGGGCCAATCTGTTCGCCGCTCTCGATTCGTTTTCGAAGTTTAAACATGCCCTCCGGATCAAATTCACCGCAAGAAAACGTGACCGTCGCGCCATTGGCGAGATAGATCATTGGCATGTAAGTAAATTCCTCTCGCCGCTTTTTGATTAACCTAACATTGTAGTGAGCGTGGCAATCGATAAGGCCCGGAAGAATAAACTGCCCGTCTTTAACTTCGATGGTTTGTTCAGCCGAAAATTTCGCTGGATCAACATTCAGCTTGAAAAAGCGACCGTTCTTAATTGCGATGCCAGAATTGGTTTTAAAACTGGCAGTTTCAGTATCAAAATAGTGGCCGCCAACGACGAGGGTGTCGACGGCTTGTTGACCGTGAAGCACGTTGGTTGAGTGGAGCGAAGCAATTCCAATAGAGCAGAGAATTGAAAATGACTTAAGAATCGAAATGTTGGCCATTGTGTTCCCGGTTTTGCTAATCGGTTTTCGGAGAAGCCGCTCATTTTGACGCATTTGAACCTGAACGCAAATCAGATGCTTTGTGTCTTATTGCACGATAGGTTTGAGAACATAGATTGAACAATTCAACTGCGAGCTATTGATTGGTTTTTCAGTGACCTCAAAGGAAGGTTTTATGAGTTACATCATGGTTGACATTGAATCGGATGGGCCGATACCCGGCGACTATTCAATGATTTGTTTTGGAGCGGTGGTTGTTGAGCCAACGCTTACAAGAACTTTTTACGGCAAACTTAAACCGATATCCGAACAGTGGATTCCGGAGGCCTTGGCCGTCAGTGGGTTTTCTCGAGAGGAGACGCTCGAATTCGATGATCCCAAGACGGTGATGGAATCATTCGCGGCTTGGCTCGTCGAAAATGGAAGTGGGAGACCTTTTTTCATCTCGGACAACAACGGATTCGATTGGCAATTTATCAACTGGTACGTTCATCACTTTATGGGCGACAATCCATTTGGTCACAGTTCAACGAACCTTGGGTCGCTTTACAAAGGACTCGTGAACGATACTTTCAAGAACTTCAAGCATTTGCGAAAAACGAAACATACGCATCATCCCGTGGACGACGCGATTGGAAATGCAGAAGCGTTGTTGGCGATGAAAAAAGATCTGAGATTGAAAATCAGCTTGGGGTAAGCAGGCGGAACAAAGTAATTGAGAAACACGCTCCAATGAGAAGAACAATGATCGAATCTGAAAAACGCTCGCGAAGATTCAGCTCTCTGCTCGTTTCGGTTCTGTTGCTTGTCGTGTTTGCAGGATGTGGGGGCGAGCCTGCCGCAGTTTCGGATCACACGCATCTCTGGATCGGCGACGAATCGCAAAACGTTTGGTCTTATGAAAGAGCAACGTTGATTACGGCAGAGAATAAGGATGACCCGTCGCCTGATGCCTTTTTAAAAGTTCAAATCAGTTCGGGCCAAAAAGTCCTGTTCGAATCAGGACAAGTCGTTTCTTACGATGGCACCAGCTTGCGTGTCGGTAAAAAGACGATCATGGCCCAGCACGTTCATGTCGAGCGGGACGGAACGATTCTCGAAAACGCATTCATTCGTAGTCGCGATAGCGAATAGCGTTGGCCATTCAGTGAGCATATTCGTTGTCTGGCAGGAATTCACCAGCCCAAGATGATTTTCCTTTTCCTAGAAGTTGGTCAGCCCAGTAGTTGGGCAGCCCTGAACTGTTGAGTGTTGAAAATCAGCCGTCACGCGTTAGCGTCCAGTTTTTAATTCCTGAACCGGGTTCCAGCGCGGAACCGGGTGCTAACGCACTGCGGCTTGTCCTTAATGTAGGTTTTGACAAACCAATAGTTAGTTCAGTTCTAAACAGTTCCGGTCGTTCACGGTTTGTTGACCGACCGACAAAATCGTTGCATGATAACGGACTGAGATATTACAACTCGATTTAGTTTAGGTTCTCCGCATGATTCGTCTTCTGCATTCAACAGCTTTGTTCGCTTTCTTGATCGGTTCGATCTTTTTGGTCTTCATGCCGAAAGTTTTGCTCGCGGATGAGAAGCCGAATGTAATTTTCATTTTGACAGACGATCTGGGCTGGGGCGATCTCGGTGTGTTTCACCAGAATAACTCGACTCATGCCCGCAAACACAAAACGCCTTTCCTCGATCAAATGGCGGCCGAAGGCATGCAAATGCCATCGCATTACTGCCCTGCTCCAGTGTGTGCCCCCAGCCGTGCGTCTTTGTTGATGGGCGTTCATCAAGGTCACGCGACGATTCGAAACAGCCAGTTTGACAAAGCGCTCAACAACAATCACACGTTGGGTACGGTGATGAAAACGGCTGGCTACAAGACGGCGCTGATCGGCAAGTACGGATTGCAAGGCGAGGGCACCAATCCAACTGAATGGAGCGGCTATCCGACCAAACGTGGCTTCGATGAGTTCTTCGGGTACGTCGCACACCGAGATGGTCACGTGCACTATCCTGCTGATGTTTGGCCGATTGGAAATTCAGAAGCCCATCGGACGCCGAAAAATCTTTGGTGGAATGAAAAAGAGATTTCAAAAGATCTTGCCAAATGCTACACGACTGATCTGTTTACGGCACGCAGCAAACATTGGATCGTTGAGCATCGAAAAAACAATCCAGAGCAGCCGTTCTTTTTGTATCTGGCTTACGACACACCGCATGGAGCCTTGCAAATTCCAACCGGCGAGTACCCAGAGGGCAAAGGACTTAATGGCGGCGTTCAGTGGATTGGTGAACCGGGCAAAATGATTAACACCGCAACCGGAAAGATTGATTCTTATCGACACCCTGACTACACGGGAAAAGGCTGGTCGGACGTCGAAGAGCGTTTCGCGACCATGGTTCGACGCATCGATAATTGCGTGGGTGATCTTCTGCAAACGCTTGATGATCTAGGAATCGCAGATAATACGATGGTCGTTTTTACCAGCGACAACGGACCGCATCATGAGTCGTACATTGCTGATGTCAACTATGAAGCGAGTTCGTTCCAATCGTACGGTCCTTTCGATGGCACTAAACGAGATAGCTGGGAAGGTGGCATTCGGATGCCAACATTGGCTTGGTGGCCCGGACATATCGCTTCAGGTTCAACGCACCAACAGCCGAGTCAGTTTCACGATTGGATGCCGACATTTGCAGAAGTTGCTGGTGTCGTGGCTCCCTCTCGAACAGATGGAGTTTCGATCGCAAAATCACTCCAAGGAAAAAAAGACGATGCAGAAGGCACGGTTTACGTCGAATATATAAAC
>CAYMFZ010000066.1:5608-11699 GCA_964389585.1 uncultured Pirellulaceae bacterium
GAGCAAGACGAGTTCGTATCCTGAATTTCTCGAGTCGCGAAAGGGTAAGAAACGAGGAGAGATGCAAGTTATCTTTGTTGATGGATTCAAAGGCATTCGGCCCAATGTGAAGTCTCATTCGGATCCATTCGAGATCTACGATGTCAAAACGGACTTGGGCGAGCGGAAGAACCTTGCTGGCACCAGCGAAAAATTTGAAGATCTTCAACAGCGGATGAAAGATCGAGTGCTGCGACTTCGCGTTCCCAACGAGACAGCCAAACGACCCTACGACAATGAGCCAATTCCAGGTTTAAAGGAAGCAACATCCTCTTCCAAAGAAATCGCGCTGTCGATTTATGAAGGAACTTTTCCTTACGTACCAAATGTTGTTGGAATGAAACCGACGGAGACTATGAACCAACGTGGTGACGAGCCGAGAAGTTTTGCGGTCGCCCGATCGAAGCCAAGTGCGATCGAGTTTCGATGGTGGCTGAACATTAAGAAAGAAGGCGACTATCAGATTTCGTTTTCGACTCCCACCAAAGCTTTCTTGCGAATTCACGATGCGGGGATCATCGATGCTGATTTTGGCTATAAGGCCAACACGAATAAAATTGCGACCGTTCGCTTGGGCAAAGGTTTTCATCCTGTCCGAGTCACGGTGTTGTCGGACGACACGAATGCGACTGCGTTTGAGTTTGACCAGAAAATGAAAAAATAGAATTGGGCAGTCGCGGTTCAGTCAAATTTGATTTTCGTATGAACTGCAAAACGAAGAAAGCGATGTGATCTCCCGTTGTCCATTCGAATCAACGTTTGGCCAAATCGTTTAGCGCCAGCGTTAACTCCTTCACTCGGCTCGGGAAGTGCGAACGGATGAACCAAAACTGCCTATTAAGAGTACGTAGTTGTGAGCCGCGACGCGTAAGCGGCCGGGTGTACGAACCCCGGGCCTTATGACCCATCAGCCTACATGCGAGTGGTGCAATCACGTTTGACTGACCACTAGCGAGACTCTCCATTTTCGGTCAATTCAAACCTTGGATTTCCAAAGGACTCGTCTACATCAAAAACTACTTCGAAGCTCATAACAGGTTCAAATTTCTTAGGAACAAGTTTCGCGTCGTCGATGTAATCGAACTTTGTCGACAGTTTGCGAATTGAAAGGTCGGGAAGATAAACCGATATCGATTCGCCGGACTTTGTTGTTCCAATAAGCGTATCCCCTGACGGGTTGCTTTCGTCCAACCGAAGTGAGTAGCGAACGCCGGAAGCCGGAGAAGTGAACCATCCAGTCGCGTGCGAAACTTCATTTGCTCGAGGTGGATTGTCCAGCCAACAAACTAAGTTCGCAAAAGCGTAGGGTGGTGGTGGCGCGTCAAATACGACTGCATGGCCGCCGGAGTCAATAGGAGCGAGGCGAACCGTAAAAGTCTTGGGCTGTTCAGGTTTGGTAACGCTGGCATGAGCGAGAATCGCCACCTTGAGTTGATCGGGCAATCCATCTTTAACATGAATCCAGTCCATGGTTTTCTCCTGAGTACCGGAATGGTCGTTGATGGTTGCGGCCTCGCGCGAACACCCACAAAACAAAGCGAGACACCAGAGTAATGAAGCTTTGATAAAACTATTCGTTCTCATAGTTTGCAATACTTTGCCATGCTTTGAATTCGAGATGGCGTAATACCAAGTCGACGTTTGGGTTTGTTGACGCAACAGAGGACGTTTGATAAGCAAATGTCACGATTAGCGTCATGACTATTTTGTAGTCGACAATGATTTGACACGATCCAGTTTCGATTCCCAAGTCTGCTTTCGGTCAAACAGGTCGGAATACTGTCGATACTTGTCGTTGATTGCCTTCTCTTTAATTTCGTACAAGTGTTTTTCGTAAAGCGCGCGCATTTTGTTTAGTTCGTCCAAATTCGAATCGTCGTTTGCTGCATTCACAGATTCCATTCGATCGGATTGCATGTTGAAGAGCTCTTCCGTGGCGACCATGTTGTCTTCTTGCGAATACCAATAGAGGTACTTCCACTTGTTAGTGATCACGCCAAAGGAATGGGTGGTTGCTGGCCCCCAGAAATTCATCAGTGAAAGACTCTCGCGAACTTGAGTATCGGGATCATTGAGAAGCGGCTTCAGGCTTACCCCATCGATGTCTTCAGGGACTGGCAGTCCTGCGAGATCAAGAAGCGTCGGGCAAAGATCTATACTTCCAGTCAAACCGCCGCAACGATTTTGCTTGCCCGAACTTGGGTGTCGAGGATCAAAAATGATAAGCGGAACACTCGTCGACTCTTCGTAGGGAATGACTTTGGATCCGTAGCCATGTGCGCCGCACAAGAACCCATTGTCTGAAGTGAATACGACGATCGTGTTGTCAGCGATTCCCAATGACTCCAGTTCGGCGCGGATGACTCCAACAGCTTGATCCACTCCGTAGACTTGTTGGTTGTACTTTCGCATGACGTTGTCATAGTCATCGGAGTAGCCCCACTCTTCAAACCGAGGAAACTGCCGACCTGTTTTGCTTTGCTCCGCCAAATGCCGCCCGTTTTCTCGCCCATAGTTCGTTGGTTTTGGGAAAACGGTGTCTTTATAGATGTCTTTGAATTTTGGGTCTGGCTGCACCGGTCGGTGGGCTGCTTTGAAGCTGATCGAGAGGCAAAATGGTTTTTTCGCTTTGACCGATTGTTCCATGAAATCCTTGGCAAATGCGGCGTATGACAATGTGGAATGAGGGAATTGTTTGGCGTAAGCCTTCATTGATTCATTTCTGGCGGTTGCATAATGTGTTTGGCCAGGCCCTCCACCCCACATATCAAAGTCCCCCTCCGGCAGTTCTTTTTTTCCTTCGATTTCGATTCCAAATTTGCCTGCAAAGGCGGTTTGATATCCAGCCGATTTGAATCGCAATGGATAACTGTTGTTCCATTGGGACTGAGGGAGATTACCCCAAGTAAAATTACAGCCCGTTCGAAATTCATAGAGACCTGTAAATATATTTGCACGACTTGCCATGCAAATCGCCGTCGTCACATAGTGGCGGTCAAAGACGACACCGTTTTTCGCGAGCTTGTCTAAGTTAGGAGTTTTGACCGAGTCGTTGCCATAACACCCCATCGAAATGGTGGCTTGATCATCCGTTAAGAGGAAGATCACGTTGGGTTTTGTTTGCGCGATGCACTCAATTTGAGGGATTCCACACAAAGCAAGTAGAAAGAGTAGAGCGAGATGAACGTTTTGAGAAACTTGTAAACTCAATGGAACTCCAATAACAAACAGAAACACCAACTAGCCACTATCTGGCGATCACCTCGATCGCCAGATAGTGGCTGTTCTTGTACTAAGTCTAACCTGTTTTAACAAAAGAACACACCAAACAATCATCAAGCGAGTTCGGTCCAGCCTCACTCTTTAGCGGGGTGTGTACATGGGATTGTTAAGATACGCTCTCAATTCGAAAAAGAGAGAGCGTAAACCTTGTTAATTTTTTCGATTTCGGTTAACGTCATATAACAAATTAATGAGCTAACGATTACACAGGGGGTAACGGAGAATGGGCACGAAACTGGTCGAACGCGGGATTACGCGTTACGACATCGACGAACAAGGAACTTACGGGTTCATGGTTCGAATCTCACGTCAGGGAGAACAAATCAATCAGTTCTTTTCTGACAAAAATCACAAGGGAAAACGCAAAGCGTTAATTGCAGCACGTAAACGGTACAAAGAGCTTTCCGATTCGCTTCCGCCACCCAGTACGACTAAGGGCGTAAAGACGGCGCGGAACCAAACCGGAATGGTCGGTGTGCATTTGGCTGTTTGCCAGTCCGTGTACGGCGAAGAGTATTCTTCGTATTGCGCGTCTTGGAAAACCGAGGACGGAAAGCGGAGTAAAATTAGCTTTTCGTTTAAGAAATACGGCAAAAAAATTGCTTGGGAAATGGCGTGCATTGCCAGGGAATTGGAATCAACCGACCGTCAAAAGGTCGAAAAGCTCCACGCCAATCGAAAGAAAAAGGGCAAGAAGATTGCGCCGCCGCCCAAGCCTACGACTCTTGCTCGCAAAAAGAGTAAGAAGAAAAAGGTTAAGAAAAAGCCGGTGAAAAAGGTCGCGAAGAAGAAAGCTGCCAAAAAGAAAGCTTCCAAAAAGAAAGCTTCCAAAAAGAAGGCAGTGAAGAAGAAAGCGTCCAAGAAAAAGCCAACTAAAAAGAAGGCAAAAAAGACGGTTCGAAAAAAGGCGAAAAAGAAGACGGGTCGCAAACGTTAGTTTTTGATCTTTCAAATTCGATGAAAAAGCAAATCAAGGCCAGTGAGCATACGACTCACTGGCCTTACTTTTTTTGGTTGCGCTAATCTGAAACTAACGCGTATTACGCCAGCGTTGATTCGTTCAAAATCAAGTAAACCAAACGATGACTAACTTCCAATTAGTTTCCGTCAACCAACAGCTCTGCTGGTAAGCACCCAATCGGCTCCTTTTACGTGGCTTCCTCATAACCCATGCTCCGCCGGTGGTCATTGATTGGCTCGTTGAATAATAGCCAGCCAATCTTCGCCATCACCTTTCGCTGGAATGGAAATGGTCTTACCTCCTTCGAGGCTCAATTCAGGCTCGGTCGAAACCGCTCCGCCGGCTCGAGGGTTAAACCAACCCAGTGTAAATTTTCCCGATGCATTCGAAAGGTCGAGTTCTGACGCTTCACCTTTGGGAAGATAAACCAGATAAATCTCACTCGCTTGGGCCAAACAATACTTGCTGTTATCGTGCTTCTGATTTCCAACCAACTCGTCGGCGGGCGTCATATCGGCAATCGGAATTTTGTTGTCGTTAAAAAACTCCAATGCGATTCGGCAGTAGTCCCAGCTTTGATCGCGTGAACGCCAGTCTTCGCAAACCAAATCATTCTCGGCGAATTTGTATCCGAAATAGTATTCAACTCCTGCGCCGCCACCCATCAAAGCACCCCAAAGTGTTTGTCGGCGAACTTCATGTTGCGTATAAGTTGGGTTGCCGTCTTTGTCGGATCCATCAAATCCTCGGTAGCCAAGATCTGGGCATTGGCCGTGGGCGGCGGAGCCAGATTCGTCAAAGGCTACAATCCAAGGCCGGCCCGATTTCTCAGATTTCTCCACCCATTTTACGACTTGCCAATGGGTATCTTTGATGTGACTGTTCTGTAGCGAAAGCCCCGTCAGTTGCGATTGGTCACCAATTAGTTTGTTGTAAATTTTATCTTGTTGCCCCGGATAAGTGTGCAGCACGATTGAATGATCGTAGGCGTCCATGTCGGCGATGAAGTCGATCATCGCCTTTTGGTCTTTGGTTGTTTGGGTATTCTCTTCACCTAGATTCCAGTTGAGCGCCAGGTTATGCCCAAACCTCGCGACCAATTCACGAATGTAAAGCTTTCGTTGATCACCGAGCGCACCTCCATCGAGGCTGGTTGGCACGAATCCAGGTTTGTTCTGCTTTTGCACATGGTCATCGTTTTCTGTTTCTTGCATTTTGAAATGAAGATACATTCCCTTGGCCGTTCCATGATCTAGCACCATGGACCATTGATCCAGTTTGCTGCAATCGTAATGAAGCTTGTCATCTCGATGGATGAAAGGCCAAACGTTGTCGCCATCACCCCCGGCGTTGTAAGTTAAAAACGAAAACGCATTGCAACCTTTCGCGGACAAGTAATTGATTGCGCCAATCAAGCCTTTGCCCTTTTCGCCTTTCCAAACTGGATCGCCTGGTTGCCAATCGTTGATGTGAGCTGCGAAAGTCTTAAGAGGCACGCCTTTCGGTTTTCCCGCGATGGTATTGTCAAAGTCGGCATAGCCAAGCAGCGTTTCAGGCGCATCGGCGCCAGCCTTCAAGAAGTAATTTCCCGAGCCCGCATGCTGAAGGTATCGTTTCCCGACATACTTAAGTCGACCATGAGCGCGAAGGTCGCGACCTGTTTTGTCGGAGGCTGTGACCTCAAAAGATCCTTTTCCTCTTTGAATTACTTCACGCCGGCCACCGGAGTTGATCGCGACTTTTTTACCTCGGTGCAAATTCGCAGTGTACTCCCAGCTCCCAATTCGATCTGGCGCGAAATGGGCTCGC
>CAYMFZ010000066.1:11709-15371 GCA_964389585.1 uncultured Pirellulaceae bacterium
CATCTGCGGCGAAATATCCCGGCACTTTGTAGGTCGTGCCGTCGCTGTGCTTGAACTCGACCCGGAAATCGTAGTCGACAAACGGATTGGGTTGGTTGTCTTGTTCGTGAGCGAATGGACCGTCTAGCGAAAGCGTGAGCTTGTGCCATGTTTTGGTTTCGCCCGTTAGTGAGATCGAGCCATCGCCATCCGGTTTTCGCGGCATGATCAAAGGCAGTCTGCTAAAGGGAGTCGTTGGGCTCGTTTTCGGTTTGTTGTCTTGTGGTTCTTGAGTTTTTGCAGGTGCCGCGACCATTTCGAATGTTGGAACTTCGACACTGGATTTGGATGCTGGTCCCGCGTCTTCTGGACGCTTGAAATTCTTATCTTTGGTTAGAATAAATTTATCAAACTCAAACCCGTCTTCGCGAAGTGAAAAATGAATCTCGTGGACGCCGGGTTTCTCAATGTCGAGAAAGATCTGATGTGGCACGCCGCAATGTTCCTTTTTGGTTCGTTGCATACTGTCCCATCGCCAAGTCTGCTTGCCGATACACCATTGCAATCGTCGTCCACTTTCTGGCCAAGTCCCGTTAACTCCAACGTGAAGCCCATTGTCTTCGCTGCCAGTTGAATGAGCTCGCACCCACACGTAATAACGACCTGCATTCGCGAAATTGACTTTGTAGTGAACGACCGCAAGCTTGCCTGGTTCATTCGAAAAATTCTCGCCTGGAATCAGTTTCTCGCCATGATTCCTGCGGGTGTCGGGCAGGATTTCCAAATAGGCACCGTTGCTCGCGCCGCCAACATGAGTAGGGTCGCCGTCCATTTCAAATTTCGGCGTGTTTTCTTTGGACGTAAGGTAAAAAGCTCGTTTTTCAGTGAGCGACTGTTTGTAGAAGTGTTCAGCTTCAACCGCCACGAGACCGTCAACTTCAATAAATTCGACGGCTTCCTTAACGATAGGTTTCGAAAGATCGTCAGCCGACAAATGAGATACTGCCATCAACAGAAGTAAAAACGTTTGAATGGCAAATTTGATCGTGTGAGTTGTTTTCATTTCTTGCTCGTGACTCGATGTTAGGGCCAATCAGAATACCACGCCGAACGAAGCTTGAGAAATAACATGCTGAACAATTCAATTTGTTAATACAGGTTGCCAAAGACATAGGATTTCCTGATAGACTGCATAGCAGTTTCATGAATTCAAATTTAAGGGTTTGAAATTGTTTTTTCGCAAATTGAGCGCTGTTCTATTCGCTGGCATTTTGGTTTTGGCTTCGACGAATATTCTTTTGGGTAAGACTCTTCAAGACCCCGGGAATTTGGCGGCGGTCGAAGGTTCAGAATCTGAGACGGACGAGTCAGCTTCTAACGATTCGCAGACTGATGATTCTTCAGAATCAAACGCCGCAGTTGTCGATGCTGATGCGGAAGGGAAAGATGAAGCTCACGACAAGAAGCCCCCTTTGATTACCAACGACGCCGTGATTTTCGGAATCTTGATGGCGATGTTGGGCCTGATCTTTTGGACTTCGAGCAGTGATTTCGTCGTCTTCAAAGGCTTTTACAAAGTCGTTCCGATGCTTTTGGTTTGTTACTTCATGCCGTCATTGCTCACGTTCTTTGGCGTGGTGGATCACCACCAATCGGAACTCTATACGATGGCGAAAAACTATCTGCTGCCGGCGACGCTTGTCCTGTTGACGCTTAGTATTGATCTCAAAGGGATTTTTGGATTGGGACCAAAGGCGTTGATTATGTTCTTAGCGGGGACGGCCGGAGTCATTATCGGTGGGCCAATCGCCGTTTTGATTGTGGCTTATGTTTCGCCTGAGATCATTGGTGTCGATGGACCGGATGCGGTTTGGAGAGGGCTGAGTACCGTTGCCGGAAGTTGGATAGGCGGCGGAGCAAACCAAGCCGCGATGCAAGTCTTGTATATGACGCCAGAGCCGGGGGCAACTCCTGAAGTACAAGAAAAGCTTGACTCGATTTTCAGCGTGATGATTGCAGTCGACGTTTTCGTTGCCGAAGTTTGGATGTTCTTTCTTTTGCTTGGCGTTGGTAAGGCGGACGCGATTGATAGATTCTTCAAAGCGGATTCGTCCAGCATCGACCGGCTGAAGACGAAGATGGAAAATTTCAGCAACAAGGTTGCGAGAATTCCAACGGCAACTGACTTGATGGTGTTGGCAGCGATTGGTTTTGGCGCGACTGCAGTGGCGCATTACGCGGGCGAAGATATTTCAACCCGAGTGACGACGCTGATCGAGAGTACAACGACTTACACCGTCGATGAATCCGGAACTCAAGCCGTTGGAACGCCGAGTCCCTACGCATTTTTGAGAGATTTTGGAGTAGCGGGTTCATTTTTCTGGCTGATCGTTCTGTCGACCACAATCGGTATCGTTCTTTCATTTACGCCGTTTCGAAATTACGAAGGTGCGGGCGCGTCGAAAGTTGGCACCGTGTTCATCTTCATTCTCGTTGCCATCATTGGAATGCGAATGGATATTCGCGCGGTCGTGGAGTACCCAGGCTACTTTTTGGTCGGTGGAATTTGGATGTTGATCCATGTTGGAATCATGTTGCTCGTTGGTTGGATGATTCGAGCTCCGTATTTCTTCTTGGCAGTTGGAAGCAAAGCCAATATTGGTGGAGCGGCAAGTGCGCCCGTCGTTGCCGCTGCGTTTCATCCGGCATTGGCTCCAGTCGGCGTCTTGTTAGCGGTGTTGGGATACGCTTTGGGAACCTATGGCGCGATGGTTTGTGCAATGATGATGAAAGGCGCTACGCCTGGATAGCATCGTAGGCGGCTTGTCCAAAATTTGTGAGCCGTAGGCGCTAGCCTCGGGCCAGGACAACGAGTGGTATGTTTTGCTGGTTCCTAGAGTTGTGAACTGTTGGCCTTAGCCGCGGGCCAATCCCACGAGTGGTGTGTTTTGCTGGTTGTCCTGGCCCGAGGCTGGCGCCTTCGGCTCATTTTCGATTGAGTGTCTTACGCGGTTTTGAGTTAGGTTCTTAGTCAGATGCAATCGTTGGAGGAGTCCATGTCACTTTGGCTGCACTTCCCTTGTTAAGGCATTCGATGCCTCTTTCAGAAAAATCCGTATCGCAGACATTTAGAAATTCGAGGTGTTGAAGGTTGAGTATCGATTCGATTTCAGAATCACCAATCGAATTTCCGCGGACGTCGAGGTGCCGAAGCTCGCTTGCACAGGCGATACCTCGAACGGAATTTACCTGAGTGTTTGCAATGTTCAAAAAGCGTAGATCGGGCAGAAACGGCATAGCCCAAAGTAGTCCTTGGTCGATTCGTGTTGACTCAAGAACGAGTGACTTTAGCTTTTTTAGGCTTGGAAGAAACTCAGCCAGCCGCGAAGAAATTTCTGTTTGAGAAAGCACGAGTACTTCAAGAGACTGCAAGTCTTGCAATGCAGATAGGTTGTCGTCACGTAAGTTTGTAGACGAAAGATCCAGTGAAGTAGTGTGACGGTAGCTTGCTAATTCGCCGAAGAATTCCGTGGTCAAGAATGTTCCCGATAGATTCAGTTCGTGCATTTCTGACGCCTAGGATAATTTTTCAACTCTTTATGATTTAGAATGTATCTCAGAACTTGTAAGCCGAAGGCCCTAACCACCGGCAGTCCCACCAGTGGGATGTTTTGTTGGTTGTT
>CAYMFZ010000067.1:0-6253 GCA_964389585.1 uncultured Pirellulaceae bacterium
CGGACAACCTGCAACTGAAGTCTTGAAAAGATCCAACATCACACCATCTAAAACCAGACGTACTCGACGGTGAACCAAAGTATTGAGAACATAGCATTCACGCCTATGGTTACCGCCAACTTTGCCGCCAGTATGGCGAACGCAGGTCGGAGTGAGCCAGTCATTTCAAGATATGTAATCAGTGAGACAAGAATAAAAAGAACCGCCCAAAGCAATGTTGCATGAGGCAGTTCCAGGCGATGCTTGTCAAGGTTTACGACAAACATGATGGCAATCGTGACAATTGAGGATACCAATATCGCGACAAACTGATAACCAATTGCTGCTCGAAAGCTTGGCTGATGAGTTGAAAAGGCGGATGCCATCCGAAGACAAAGTCCGTCTAACGTTGCCAGTAAACCAACCAAGGCAACTCCGGCTACGATTGCGACCAACACTGCGATAAGTTCCATCATTTGCTTCCTTTTCTATGCGAGTTTTCGTTCTTGAGTTCTTAAAGTTAAAAAAGCGGGATCGTGATTGGAAATCGTTCAACTCCCGCGTGGCACATCAAACGTGACGATCTTTTCAAACGCGATCCTGTTCAGTGAGAAGTCGTTAAACCAGCAGTCGCCTTTTTCTTTTTGGCGCGTTTTTTGATCATGCTATCTAATTGAACTAAGAGTTCAGCATTTTGATTTCCCTGCTGAGCCGCTTTGCTAATCCAATGCATCGCTTTTGTTTGATCTTGCTCGACCCCTCGACCATCTTGGTAGAGCATTCCGAGACTTAGTTGCCCTCCCGAATCTCCCTGCTCAGCAGCCTTCCGAAACCACTTGGCTGCTGCAACATAGTCTTGCTCCACGCCTTCACCGTTTCGATACATATACCCAAGGCTAACTTGGGAACCGGCATCGCCTTGTTCAGCTGCCCTCCGGTTCCACTTCGCTGCTTCGAAATCGTTTCGCTTCACTCCGCGGCCCACGGAGTACAAATGCCCTAGCTGAGATTGGGCTTCGATATGCCCTTGTTCGGCGGCCTTTCGAAACCATTTGGCAGCTTCAACGTGATCTGGATCAACGCGATTACCACTTTCATAGATGACCCCTATCCTGTACTGGACATTCGCGTCTCTTTGGTAGATAGCTTTTTGGTACCATTTTGTCGCCTCGGCATCATTTTGTTCGACTCCTACGCCATGCTGGTACATCCGGCTAAGATTAAACTGGGCCGCTGCAAATCCCTGCTTGGCGGCCTTGAGATACCACTTTGCAGCTTCGGCTTGATTTCGGTGAACCCCTTTGCCCTTAAAAAACATGTATCCGAGGTTACTTTGAGCTTCGGTATGTCCTTGAGCGGCAGCTTTGCGATACCACTTCACTGCCTTGGCGTCATCTTGCTCAACCCCATCGCCTTGCTCGTAACTCCACGCAAGTTCGAACTGGGCGTCGGCATCACCGCGGTTAGCTTCTTCATGATTCGACTTGAAAGCCTCAACGCGTTCTGTCGTGAGAGTCAAGCGTTCCCGCTCAAGTTCCCGGAGTTTGAGTTGGGCGTCAGCGTGGCCCTGTTGGGCCGACTTGCGGAACCACTTCAACGCTTCTTCTTTATTTTCCTCGACCCCTAAACCTTGAAGGTAAATTTCCCCTAGCCTGAGCTGTATCGAGGCCATTCCCTGTTCGGCCGCCTCGCGATACCACGCGACTGCTTGGACATCATCTTGCTCTACACCAAAGCCTTCCGCGTACATAAGCCCAAGAACCGCCTGACCGCGTGGCTCTCCTTGTTCAGCTGCTCGGCGAGCCCAATTTGCTGCTTCTGCGAAGTCTTTCGTGACGCCCTTTCCTCGCATGTACAAGTTACAGAGATCGAACTGAGCTTTCGCATTCCCTTGATGGGCCGCCTTGCGAAACCACTTCGCCGCTTCAGCATTGTTTTGTTCAACGCCCTCGCCATTTTGATACATAAGACCGAGCTGGTGTTGAGCTGACACATAGTTCTGTTGTGCCGCTTTGCGATACCAAGTCGCAGCTTTTGTCTCGCTCTGCTCGACGCCCAAGCCTTCGGCGTACATAGCTCCGAGGCTATCTTGGGCCTTAGGATTGCCTTGTTCTGCTGCCTTACGGAACCACTTTGTTGCTTCGGCATTATCTTGCTCGACGCCTTGGCCGCGGAAGTAGCAAGCCCCGATGTTGTATTGAGCACCGACGTGCCCCTGTTGCGCCGCTTCGCGATACCACGTTACCTCTTTCGTATGGTCCTGTTCGACGGCGCGTCCGATCCCGTACATTAACCCAAGGTTAAATTGCGCGTTGTCATGTCCCTGGTTCGCCGCTTTGCGGTACCAATTTACCGCTTCAACATCATCTTGCTCGACACCTCTGCCAGCACTATACATATTTCCAAGAGTATTCTGGGCGATGGGAATTCCCTGTTCCGCCGCCTTGCGGTACCACTTTGCTGCCTCCTCATTGTTCTGCCTGACACCTTTACCAGATTCGTATAAGGATCCAAGAAATGTTTGGGCAGCGGCATCTCCCTGTCTGGCCGCCTTGAGAGACCACATTGCCGCCGCTGCATTGTCCTGCTCGACCCCTCGACCTTGAAAACTCATAACTCCGAAGAGTCTCTGAGCCTCGGCATGTCCCTGTTTGGCTGCCTTCCGATACCACTTTGCTGCTTCAGCTTCATCTTGTTCGACGCCTCGGCCGGTGTGGTAACGTTTCCCGAGATTTAATTGGGCAATAGCTTGGCCCTGTTCGGCTAACCTGCGACATCGCTTTACCGATTGTGCGTCATCTTGCATGACGTAGGGGCCTGTTGAGCTGCTCGAGCTCATCGAGGGTTTGGCGGTCGCCAGATTCGGAATGAATACGAGCACACTCGCCAGGAAAACATGTGACGGCAATTTTGAGAAAAAATTAGGCATAACAAATTGTTGGGTTTGGGATAGATGCTAGTGAACGCTTTGACGCTGCTGCGGGTGGCCAACTTCGAATGACACGTGGCACAAGCAGCAAATGGAAAACGCATCTACGTTAGGTTGCGAAGCACTGAAAACAGATGGGGCGTCCCCTGCTGTTCAATGCGATTGAGCATTTGCAGGGAGATTTGATAAGAGAGACGTTCAACCAGATCGTCGAAAACAGGGTTAGGCGATATCAATGCGATCGCAAACTTCAAAAAAGTACTCGGACCTGTCGACCTGACGATTCCGACGGATTGCGTTGGGGCAAGGATCCATTGGTTCGAATCAAACCGGGAACAGACCAGCGAGCGGTGATCTTTGATGCCAAAGGATAGACTGCTGACTTTCTTCAACAGGTTGGAGTTCCTGTCCTGTCTTCAATCTAAACCCGTTCTCTTCGGACCGTTTGGACGTCAAAAAAGTGGCGTGGGACATTGCACGCGACATCAATTCACCGGCTCGGGCGCAAAACTTGGCGAGTTCGCTGATTCCTGCTGAATCATCCGGCAACAATCAATACTTTACCGACGCTGCAAGGCAACTCGTGGCTGGCGTTGTTGAATCGTTTAGTCGTCTTGGATTTTTAGCCTTGGCTCGACATTCATTCCGAAGTCCTCGGCAACTTGCCCACCTATCTGATCAGCGTCTGGTGAATCTCCATGTACGATAGAGGTGGAATCTGGGTACGACTTAAGAACGGCTCTTGTCGAGCTGGAATTTTCCCAAGTTGAAGATCCGGCAACAATAATTCTCATGAGTTCATTCTCCAAGGTCTGCTTCGAGCGTGACCCACTTTCTGCTCCTTAGGTTTTGTACCTGCAACCCAGTGCCGAACTTTGGACGCTAACGGAATCATCAACAACAGAGTGGTCCCGAAAAAGAGTCCCATGTGATGCTCCATCGTTTCGATCGGCCAACCTGCAATATCCGACATTTTAAAAAATGGTAATTGCCGCAAGTGTGATGGAAACGATAACCGTCGCGGCGAAGGCGACCCAACTCATTGATTTTCTCATTTCGTCTTCCCTGTTCAAGGAAATTGAATTTCGTTTACAACAAAGAAACGATCGTCGACCGTTAGGTGTCGTCCGCCCACCAAGAAAAAAAGCCCGAAATGAATCCGAGCTGAGTAACTCGGTCTTTTTGCAAGACCTGAATATTATGCTTTGGGCTCGATTCGCAAAACGCCTTCATCAGCGCGACTCAGAAAAGATTTAATCCCACCGAAACCGGCGCCGCACCCAATCAAAATGCCTGCTGTAGATCCGACAATGGGCCAAACGACTTTAATAATGCTGGCTGACTCTTCGCCAGCATATGCCAGTCCGCTGAATATCACGGCAACACTTCCGATTATTACCAACACGCCCAATAACACAGCCAGTATTGCGAGTGATTTGGGAGCCGGGCGTGACCACACGGCTCCACATTGCTGGCAAGTTTTGTCAGAAACCACGCGAAAGTTGTCGGGTGAAGCCAACGCATGTTGCTGAGAGCCCAGTTTCAGAGTCATTGAAGATCCGCAACATGGACAATTGCTTCCGGTGACTATTATTTTGCGTTTCATTGTGTTCCTCTTTTACACTTGGATAGATTTAAAAGCGGCCTCATTGGTACAGCGAGGATCCGTCTATACCTAGGAAACGGACGCCCGTTAGGTAGTGATCTTTGCCGGCCATGAAAAAAGATGGCCAATTGCCATCAAAAGAGAAAGGATTGGCGTTAGCTGGAGAAAACAATTGCACGGAAGCTTTCAACTGTCAGGCGAGTGCGTTTCAGTTTTCGCTATCCACCGAGTGATTCGCGACTCGTTGTCTCAAGTGTTAGCCGAGCCCAATCATTTACTGCGGAACATCTGGCCAACCAGCCATCCCCAAGAGCAATCCAAGTGGAAAAATAACTGCCAAGATCAAGCCAATCGCTCCAATGAAGGTGCAAAAAAGCTGAGCCAAGAATCCCCATTCGCTTCCAATCAACAACCCCAACGCGCCTCCTAGAATTACCGAAACCATAACGGCAGCAAAACACAGATAGGATCGCAGCACCTCTGCATTCCGCGTTCCAGGTTTTACGAACATGACAAACAGAGTCGAAACAACAATCAACCAGATCAATATTCGAACAGCCGACTTGGCTGGACCGGCAACAATGACAGTCGTCGCGAACCAATCGACCAGCCAAACTCGGCTTGCCAAAAGTTCGTGAGCGAAATGGTCAGTATGTTCCGAGTAAGAGCCATCGGTATAAAACCCAATTTCGCTATCAACAATGGCTGAAATGCCTTGCGACACATTACCGCTTTCTATTTTGCCAACTGCATCGTCGAATGCTTTGCTTTGAATGTCTGATTTTTGTTTGAGGTTTTCGGGGATTTTCGTTTGGTTCCCATAATCGTGCTCATCGACTATTTCAGAAAGAAGTTTCAAATTCGCGGAAACGAGATCTTCACTACGATTCGCTTGACTGCACAGCAACATGATCAGTAGGCCCGCGAAAAGACAGCAGCTGACTGACTTGGTTAAAAAACTCTTCATTGAACTCATCCCTGTTTGGTTGAATTGGATGCAAGTCAAGCTGACTTGCTTGTAACCAAAACGGAAACGCGTAGACAAAAGGAAAAGCGGCTCTTTACGAACCGCCATTCCAAAACCACAACTCTTAGGTTTACTGGCCAATTTCTCCGAGATGTCTGTTGGCTTTTGCCGAGCCAGAATCCATTGCTTTCGTGAACCACGTTTTGGCAAGCTCAAGATCAACTCTTTGCTCTGCCAATCCATAACGAAACGCCCGCTGTCAAGCGAGTGTCGTTTTATTCACCGCCTTCAAGGCTTCGATGTTCCCTCCACATACACAAGTAGCTTCCGCCGTGGAACAAGATCAAGCCACACAACAACAAAAGACCTTTAATAGTCAAGTCTGCTGCCTGAAATGATTGATAGCCACAGAAAACGCTAATTACCCAGCAAGCCAGCATCGCCAATGAGCATAAAATAGACTTCATAGTATTTCCCTTTGCATGTTGTGATGTTTTCCAAGAGCTGAATGCACGCCCACGAACCTTTTGTGTAGGGGGCTTGAATGTGCATTCTTGCGAGGCAAAACGAAATTTGCTCTCACCTATCAAACGTTTCACCGTTAGGTGGCTTCCGTATTTCGAGAAGTCGCAATCAGTCAACTTTGAATGCAAAGAGAAACGGTGCACGGTACATGGCCGCAAGGCAGGGACCGCGACCAAAAACATGTCTTGGTACTAATTCAGTATTCAAAAAGCGAAACCTTTACTCAAAATATTACTAGATCATGGAA
>CAYMFZ010000067.1:6263-11047 GCA_964389585.1 uncultured Pirellulaceae bacterium
CTTCAAGCGATGTGCCGGGGGCTGTTATCTGCCATAGCCCATCCGGCATGTCGAACGACGCTATTTCATCGAAACGGCAAGACAATTCGGCCTGATGTTTCGTGGAAAATATGATTTCTCTATTTGTGAGCTTCACTTGAGGAACCCAGGGAGTGAAACCCTGCTTTTCGACATTGTCAATCATCTTCAGTGACAATTGGTATACAAGGCGTGCGACCAGTTCTTCAAATACAGGGTCGCTGTCTGGATTGGCATGCGTCGCGCTAAATGGGACGGTGACGCCCCAAACGCGAGGGCGATCTACCTTCTCGGGAAACTGCTGCAGCAAGAACTCTATAGGACCGGTGTTCGCCGTTTCTTTTGGCCACAATTTGAGTGAGTGTGCGATACCTTGAGGCACACCATTGAAGTAGTTGCTTACGGTCGCAGTCGACATTGCTTCAATTTGGTCAAATCGAAAACGACAACTACTCTTTCGATCTTCAATCTCGAATTCGCTCTCGAACAATCGCAGGTGAATGTTGTGGACTCGAATGAGCCCTGGTTCCTTGAACGTAGTTTCTTTTTCTATTTGGCTGGTACTCATCAGGTTCTCCGTTTAGATGGTAAAAATGCGATTCTTGTGGCAAAGATTTATGAGCTTGTGCGAAGTGATTGGATGAACTCAGCTTCGGTCTCCTGAATCGGATCAGCGACGAACGAACCAAGAAATGCCAGAGACAAGAAAGCGGTGAAACCACCGCATATAAGAATCGAGAACCACGAATAAGCAGGCTCAGATTCAAGACTCCGTTCGCAAACAATGGCGATTGAAGTTGCCGGTTGCTCAGGGTGGAATACAACTCGAACGCTTTGACCTTGGTCAAAGAAAAATGGAGCGGCATCTGCCAACATCTTTTCAGACGAACTCCAACGCATTTGGTTGCCGGAAGCAGACAGTTCATTTCCGCTAAAAGTTTGGCCGTCTACTTGGTAACGATACTCCAATTCAATCAGGTAATCCTTGTACTTGGAGCCATACTTGGTTTCTCTGGTTTCTTCAAATTCGTCCAGTTTGACAACTTCGGCCATCACGGTTGGCCAATGTTCAACATCGAGATACGTTTGTCGTTCGTTCCATAGGCTCCACGTCAACCAAGCGCCGCCAATTGCAAGTGCGAGAACAATAAGTCTGTCCAACATGTTTAGTCTCCGATGTAAATGAATTCTGTCGAAAGCGATTTGCTTTTGACCACATCAGAGAAACGCAATCGCGTTAGCACCAACAAAAAAAAGAGCACGAGAAAACTCGCACTCCTTTTGAAAATATGTGATGTTGCTTGAATACCGCAGTACTATTTCATAGTTTTGCCACCGGGTTCGCACAGAACCTCTCCGATGTCGCAGGGAGCCGCCCACGAACTAATTCCGGCATTGAGAAATTCGTACGCCACCCCTAAGCCACCTGCTCCTAGCAGCCAAACCATAAAGCTTGGCATGCCCTCTGTTACCGATTCGCCAATACACTGGTTGAACAAAACGTAGCAAAAAATGCAACCAGTTAGCAAACCAGTAAAAACATTCGTGGCGGCAAGCACTCGGGGCGTAGGCCGACTCCACGATGCACCACAGTCACCACAACTTCTGTCGTTAACAACAAAGGAATTGTGCATCTCCTCGGGTTTTATCATTTTGGTATTTCCCGAATTGCAAAATGGACAACTCTTGCCTGTGACTTTGATTTCTTTATTCATTTTATTGCCTGAAGTCGAAAGTTATTCTCATTAACGGGACCGCTCTCAACGGATCTTAAGCATCGGGACTCTGTCCCAGTTGACGAACGCTGCTAACGGGCTGTGACTTAGCGGTTGTCCCAGAAATCCAGTGCCGAATTTTTGAAGCGACAGGAAGCATCGCCACAAAAGTCACTCCGAACACAAATTCAATTCGATGCTCCATCAGCGGCGCCGGCAGGTCCTTGTCTGCCATCCAGATACTGATTGCAAAAGCCACAACCAACGACGCACAAGTCAAAATCGCAAACGCCAGCCAGCCAATTAGTTTTCTCATGGAATAGTTCCTTCAATGAAGTTGATAGTTTTAAATCTGTCAGTCATGTAAACGCGGCTGCGTTAGCTGCACTCGATTGATGGCAAATTAGCAACTAACGGAAAACAGAGTGATTGCATTGCCCAATTTGCATCCGTTGCTGTTCTGACGATGCACGCTAGTCCAATCGGAGTCGAAGCCTAACGCGAGATTGTTTACCAGGGTAAGCGTTAACACGGATTGCGCTGACGAGTACGGCTGAACTTGCACCAGTCACCAACGTGCAAAGAAGAATGAATCGGGAATGGCCTTTCGGCGGATCTTTTAGGAGTTTTCGCTGAGAACGCGAACCGATTGCTTTCCTTTGACTCAGACAATCGTCGTGACAGAAGTCCGGCGAATCTCCGATGCGTAAATGAAATGTGAAAACAACTGTCGGCTAGACAACACAACCAACGAAAGGTACCTACGAGCCTTGGAAACCGAAAAGCTCTATTCGCTGTTGCCAGAACAGTACTGGAAGATAATTGATGACTTGAAAGATGAATTTCGCGAAGTTGCCAAAGACAAATGCTTCCAAAAATGCCGCCAGGCCTTTTACCCTGAATTGGATGGGCAAGAATGGGAGTCAAAACTAGAGTTCATCAAGCACTTGAATCGTTTGCGTGACGAACGGGTTGTCAGTGTAAAAATGCCACATCGATTCGCAAAAGTAGTGGTTGAAATGAAGCATCAGCAATCTGATTTGCTAAAGGTGAGCCCTAGGTTTTGGCAATGGGAACACGCGATTGATGATGTAGAAGATCTTATCTATAGAATTGTTGTTTTTCAGTTTGGAAGTTTTCGAAATGAAAAGCGAGGAAACACTTAACGAACATAAAACTTCATTTCTCATCGGCTAGTGAATAGCCATCCAAGTTTCGACGGCCAAATACCAGAGAACTGGCAAACAGACGATTCGTGGATACAATAAGAACTTCCTTTTGATCCCGGCTGTGCAATGCTTGATGAAAACTCTACCTCCCAATTCTGACGACCACTACAACGATTGGCGGGAGGACGCTACTCCCACCAGTCTTTGGGACCGCGTGCTCGACGGTGATTCATTGGCCTGGGAAAAGATTGTAGATGTTTGGACGCCTTGTATTTTTGAATATTGTCGTCGAAAAGGCATTCAAAAAGCAGACGCCGGTGACGTCGTTCAACAAGTAATGATTCGCGTCTTTCGCTATCAGGAAAATTTTTCGAAACAACAGAAGGGGCACCGGCTAAAAGCTTGGTTGCTAATGATCATCAAGCAGGTGATCGCGGACTACTACCGACAATTCGCTGGTAAGAATCTGGCTATTGGTGGTACGGGGATTGCTGACCAGCTGAAAAACGCTCCTGACTTGCTGAACGCTCCTGACAGCATCGACGATGTGGATAACAGCCAGGAATTGTTTGATCCCGGGCTTTGGATGGCAAAGACGCTTGAGATGATTCAAAAAGAGGTCACCGAGCAGACTTGGCAAATATTCGAGCTATTTAAGATTCAAAACTTGTCTGCAAAAGAAGTCGGCCAGCGATTTGACATGAAAGAAACTACCGTCCGGCAAAGGGCTCACACCGTCACGCAACGAATCAAACGTGAGGCTGACGGTTTGTTTGATTCTGAACCAGAATTTTCTACCTAACGCTCCAGCGTTTAATGATTGGAATCTTGAATTCCCTCAATATGGCTTATTGGAGACAGAGGTGGAATCAGAAAATTCAATCGATTGGCTACTGGCAGCTTACCGGCAAGAAAAGACACCAGACTCTGCCACTGCAGCCGAAGACGAGATGCAAGCGCTCATCGAAACGCTTCGAAATCCGCTGAACATGCAGCGACTCGTCGAAGATTCAGAAAATGAATCACTGGATCCTCTTGTTAAAAAAGACTTCGGTGATTTTGAACTGCTTGGTCACCTTGGCTCGGGAGGCATGGGCCAGGTGTTTCGAGCAAGGCACAAACGACTTGGTCGCGTCCAAGCCCTCAAGCTATTGCCGCCTGACCGAGTTACGAATGCTCAAGCACTCAAGCGATTCGAACGAGAGATGCAAGCAATTGGCCAGTTGCGACATCCTTCGTTCGTTATCGTTCACGATGCCGGTCATTTCGATGGGACTCCTTACATCGCGATGGAGCTAATTGAAGGCAAGACGTTCGGCCAGATTGTCCGAGAAGCAAAACTGGCGGGAAGTAAAGTCGGCGTTGCCCAAGCCTGTGAATGGATTGCAAACGCGGCTCTCGCAGTCCAACATGCCCACGACAACAATGTTCTTCACCGTGACATCAAACCTGCGAACTTGATGCTGGACAGAGATAGCCAAGTAAAGGTTTTGGATCTTGGACTCGCAAAACTGACAAAGAATCGCGACTATCAAAGTTCCGAACGGGATCAAGCTCTCTCTCAATTGGGAAATTTAGATTCTTTAACAGCCGACCATCAGATTCTCGGAACTCCTGATTTCATGGCTCCGGAACAAATAAACGGAGTTCCTGACCCGCGAACGGATGTCTATTCGCTGGCTGCTACTTTGCATTTTCTGCTGACTGGCGATGTTCTTTTTGGTGACTCCAGTCATGGGCTAGTCGGCAAAGCTGTTGCTGTTGTGCAAAAACCAGCACCTCGGGCAAGGAAACGCCGACCAGATGTGCCCGACGCTCTGGACCAATTGCTGCAAAGATCGCTAAGCAAGAAGCCTGAAGAACGCCCGCAATCTGCCACCGA
>CAYMFZ010000067.1:11057-15269 GCA_964389585.1 uncultured Pirellulaceae bacterium
CGAGTTTGCGATTCTGTTGCGACCAATCACTGATACGGATGTCAGTAGCCACGACAGCTTCACAGATTGTTTATCGGATGAAGGAATAGGTCGATCGAGCCAAACAGCTCATTCTGGCGATGTAGATTCGCCGACTCGAATTAGCAAATGGTGGCTGGCATTGGCGCCAATCCTTCTCGGTTTCCTAGGAATCATTCTGGTCTTCCGTGGGCCAGACGGAGCCACGTTAACGATTGAATGCAACGATCCAAATCTCAGAGTCAATGCGGAGTGGATTGGGAATATTGAATCGGTTTCCGAAGTTCCAACGGCCTACGAGTTGGGAGGAGACGATTCCGAAGTGGAATTGATCACAGGTCCCTGGCGTATTCAAATCGTGGGTGACCTGGCGGGAAAATTTGAGCTTTCGGAAAACGAATTTGTTTTAAAAAAGGGCGAGAAAAAGGTCGTATCAGTCTCGGTGATTGAAAGCAAAGCTTCAACGACAGATCCGGATGTCGTGGTGACGCCCAACCGCGGTGGCTCCGTGGCTTCAGAAACAATCCGGAAACCAATTCATATTACCCCAGTCATCAATCCGAAAAACTATGCTTCTCCGAGCCAATCACAGCTTGCCACGTATGCCAATGTTTTGCCACAAACGGGTTTCATTCCTCGTGAAATCATTCGACCAGGACTTCCGCTTGAAGGCATCCAAATGGTTTCCGATGAAAACATGGGACCTCCACGCGAAACAGGACTTCTTACTCCTCCCACCGTCAGTCCAACGGGCAGGTATTTGGTATGGCTGACTTATCGAGACGGTGCGATCGTAAAGGATTTAGACACTGACAAACTCACGCAGTTTACTCCAGGAAATTTTCGATCCGCGCGTTGGGGGACGTTTCGCGATACTCAAAAAGCCGATGAGAATCTGCCGCCAGAAGAGTACTTAATTCTGACCCCCATCGACCTGAAACACCCTGTAGAGATTCGCCTCGCCAACGGGCAACTTGTGCGGCGAATTAAGATCTCTGGGAAGCTGCACGATTCCGGATCGTACTTTGGCTCCGCTGACGTTCATCCCATTCCTGGCACTGAATACCTTTTCATATGGTCTCAAAATGGAGCTTGCATATTTGATTGGAACGGACAAGTTAAAACTTCGATCGAATCAGAAGTGTTCTCTAAAATGTTTGCAAACGACCCAAAAAATTGCGGACACGTCGCTTTCTTAAAAACCAATGACAAGTCCAAACCTTGGGCGTTCCTGTTTGTTTCCGCCGATGAATTCGTCCGGCGTTGGCACCCAGAGATTCAACTCGCAGAAGACATCGACACAGCTCGCACTGCTAAGTTGTTCGAGGTCAACTTGGACAACAACGAAAGTCAGGGAGAGATTGAAGATTGGTTCAGGTGGGAGGAAAATGCAACTCCGATCAAAATTGGATTCATCTCCGTCTCCCCAGAACATCAAAAGATCCTGCTCAGTTCTGGCTGGGGACAAGAACATACGCTTATCTTAGGCCCGGACAAAAAGCGGCTCGCAAGTGCCGAAATACGTGAACGGTTTGCCTTCAACCCCGCAGGCTACTTATTGGTTGATGGAAAAGGCCAAATCTATAACGAACATTTGGAGAGCCAGAACGAACCAGAATTCAATTTAAACGAATTAAAAAAGTATCCTTACGTCATCGAAAACCAAAAACAGCCATTCTGGGCTGCGGACTCGAAAATTCATCTGGCGACGATTTCCCATGAATTTGGGGTGTACTTATTTGCTGCCACTCCTGGCAAAAAGTTCAGTCTAGTTTCCAAAGCTCCAGCGGCCTCCTATTCACATCTCGATTCCAGCAACCATGGTGAAATTGGAATCAGCGTCTTACATGTGTCAAGCACAAAATTTGGTTGGCGAAGTCAAAACTACTTTGCCACGTTTGACTCGCTTGGAAAATTCCAAAACAAAACAACGGTCAACCGAATCGGATCGTCCCATCACATGAAGCGAAGTCAGACCAGTAAAAACTGGCTTTTATACTCGCATCACGGAAATGTAGATTTGATGACGCCAGGTGGTGAAAAGATCGCCACTTTCAACAACGTCAACCGGAGTCTTTGGTCTCCATCGGGCGAGCATCTGTTGATTGGTACCCCCGAGCACCTCACGATTTATGATGCGAACGGAAACGAAAAGCAAAAGCTCGCCCAGCATCCGGACGCAGTTCCTTACATGAACCATGGACATCATCGCTGGAGTAAAGACAGACGCTTCTGGATAGACTGTTGCGAAACTAGTGTCGCAGACAACGTGGTCATTCCGATCGTTTTTGATTTTAAAACTGGGAAAAAAACAGAGCTGACGCCACAAAGCGTTTACGAGCCTATCGAAATCAGCGACGACTCCAAATGGCTTTGCATTCGTAGACGATTTGGCCAGTCTCCCAACCTTACGGTCGTCAACTTGGAGACGGGTGAACTAACTCAATCGACAAATAGCTCAGGAGGTGGGCGTCAGGTTCCGGCCTTTGCGTTTAGTTCGCGAACGGATGAAGCTGTGACACTAGATGGTGTATTCGAAATCGAGGCAAACGGTGCTCTGAAAAAAATCACGCCGCTAAAATTGCCCAAGGATACATCATGGAAGCTCGTAGCGGTCGTGGACTCCGAGGGCGAATCTGCAAACAGTCGCGAATCTCACCAACCCAAGATGTTAATATTGGACGACAACCCAGGTGTACGAAGGTCGTACGCTTGGGCAAAACTTGATGAAAAACCAATACTGCGACCATTGAACCCATACCCATACATGGCACCCTTTGAGACGATCTGTAGTTCTGATTGCGGGGTCATGAAAATTGGAAACAATTGCTTGGCGTTTTTGCCACTTGACGCAGAACAGCCAACACATTTCGCAAGAATGTTTCCCGACCACAGCATTCTTTTGTTCGATGAATTTGGAAACGTTCAAACAGAAGCATTAACTTCAGATATCAACGACTACCTGATTAGAACTTTCAATTATTCTGGCGGCCGTGTTGTCCCTCTCAATGAAGAAGAATACCAAGCCCGGATCGCGGCAACGCCAGATCAGAAAATCCAGAACTGGCTGAACGACTTGGGAATAGAATACGAGATGATCGACGGTGCAATTGTAAAAGTTGTCGCTCGCGATCTGGCGGAATTGTCTGGCACTGATTTGGGAGTAATAAGTCTTCTACCAAGCTTGAAAGAGCTTTCGATTGTTGGCTGTCCCAACTCTGACGCCATCCCATTGCCGACCAGAAATTTTGATTCGTTAACCGATTTGACGATTCGCAACTTTGAAAACGCTGACCGACTTCCTGAACTCCTGTCCAAGTGCCCCAACTTAGAGCACCTTGATATTGCTGGGACGCGGTTTCCTCAACTTTTCGTGTCCAATATCGTTGCCTGCAAGAAGCTAAAAACAATTGAGGCTTCAAAAGATTTCTTGACGGATTCAGTGCAAAGCGATATCTCCTCCAAGCTCCCAAATTGTTCAATAAAAGTGACGGAATAGCGAGTCGAGGCAGTATCAAGGCGTTTATCGCTCATTACGCCGTAGCGATCATTGGTGGTTCTTTTGGCGGCAGGTACGCCCACAAGCAGGCGCGTTTACTCGGCCATTGTGTTGTCCCACCTTCGACAGTGCCCAGTATCGTCCTTGCGTAATATGGCCCAACGCTGGCAATCTTGATCCGAATGAGCTCAGAATGTTCCTTCTGAACCACGAAGGCAAATCTAAGCCTGTTGAGCGGATAGTTCAATCAATTTGGTCTGACAGGGTTCGACGAACAAACCACGACTACGACGGTGAAACCGAGCTCGACTCTGCAAAAAATGCACAACCAACTTGAGAACTCACGCATGTACCGAAAGAAACAACATTGCCACGTTCAACAAGGAGCACGTTTGACGACTACTCAAGTTACCACAGCTCGGCCACGCTCTGCTCGATCGAAGGATTGTGTTGATAGCCGTCAAGAAGGACGGCGCTGGGGGTGTAGAGGCCGAAGCTTCGAAAGCTGAAGGTTGTTGCGAACGTGTTTCGAAATCCATCGACCCTTTGCAGGAATGTGTAGCGGTCGCATATCAAACGTTTTGATATTTCGGACAAGGATATCGAAAAGAAAAAGCCCCGGGAAACCAACGTTTTCCGAAGCTTTCATCAGTCGGGCTGACTGGATTTGAACCAGCGACCTCTACACCCCCAGT
>CAYMFZ010000068.1:0-15254 GCA_964389585.1 uncultured Pirellulaceae bacterium
ATCTGGAAGCAACAGCCATCCGATAACTCGAGTCAAACGCCCTTGTTTTAGCACTCCCCGTTTTTGGTCTTCTTTCAGCATCTCGTCAAAAATTTCTTTGGCCCGCGTGGTGTCTGTCAAAGACCAACCCAACAGCCAGTCTTCACTATTCAACGAATCGTATCCACCACCGCCCAGCAACTCCAAGTTTGGTTTGAGTGAACGCAGCAAAAAGCGACTTGCATTCCGATCGGAAAGCGCGACAAATTTGGATTGTTTCAAGGTCGCTTTAAGTGCGTAGATATCAGAGGTAAAACCGTCTGGTTGTCGTCGACTGGCAAGAGCACGCATCACGAGCTCTTGCACATCTGGATAGCCAATCTGCTTGCCAATCAATGCTGTAAAGCCTGCGGCCGGAGCCTCATATCCATAATTCATCATCGAATCAAAAGCGGTGTCTCGACGTTGGAATATTTTAAAGCAATCTCGGATTAGCTGATGCGCAAACTCAGGGTCGTCTCTATGGACAACCAAGGCGAGAGCAATTTTGGACTGGGCGACTTGTCGAAACTGACCATTTTTTGCCAACGAATCAATTACCTTGATCGCCGATTCTTGATGGTCCTTGCCAAGCTTGTATACCAAGTCTGCCGCTCGATACGGTCCAGCCTGATCCAGCATTTCAATTGCACGCGCAGGATCTTGGTTGGCAATCGCAACGGCCATATTGCCAAGATGCCGAACCTTACTAGATCCCTCTCCGAAATTCAAAGTATCGAGAATCTTGTTTGCCCTTGCCAAATCAAACTTGCCCAAACGCTCACACGCGGCTGCTACGTAGAAAGCCATGGTGCCTTCTCGCCCAAGCCCTTCCGCTAAGACAAACGCTTCTTCAATTAACTTTTTCCCTGCCGCCGGCTCTCCATTTTCGATCATCAAAGCACCGATGCGAACCATTGGTGCCAGTCGCCGTTCCGCGGATTCAGTAACCAGTCGGGCCTGTACAATCCTCGTAAGCTTTCGAGCAACGTTGGGATTCTGAATAGAAACACGTTCTGCCGCCTCCACGATTAGGTAGAAATACCGCGACGTAGCAAACTGATTGATGACTTCTACTGCTGTCGAATTATTCGAGTCGCGATGAAGCAATTCTAAGGCACCTGTGATTTTCACATCGGCCGTTCGATTTCGATTGGCGGGTGTTTTCAACAGCTCATTTGCTGCGTCCGGGTCGATTTGAGCCAAGTACCGAAGAAGTAAAAAGTTGACCTGAGCACGCTTGGCAACTGGTAGCTCGAACAAGCGATCCAGCATGTACTTGGCCAGTTGTTTGCGTTGAAACGAAACCAACGGGCGCGCAGATTCCGAAGGCAATGCCGCTTCTTCGACTCGCCGAAGCTCTATTCGAACTTCATTTGTAGGCAGTTCTAGAAAGGCACCAGCAAATTGGAATCCAGGTTTTGATACGAAAACAGCAGCCGGCCCAGGCAGTAGATCATTCAATTCAAATTCGCCAGATCCATTCGTTTTGGATTCGGAATCTGAAGGCGTTACGTTGCCACTAAACACTGCCGCACCTTCAACTGGCTGCCCCAAGGAATCGACAACGACGCCTTTGATTGCGAAGCTTTTGGAACGTAAAACAATTTTTCCAAGATCTCGCTCTTCGCCGGCAACTCCCTTGATCAGCTTTGACATATAAGTCGAATAGCCTAGCGCGGATATCTCGAATTGATATCGGTCTTCCGCAAACATTGCACCTGATTCATATTCTCCGCTTCTATTCATAGGTGTGGCCGGAGAAGTCGATCCCGTGTTACCCGAATGATACGAGTTCGTAATCATTGCATTGGTAATCGGTTGATTCGACTCATCGACCACTTTGAACTTGAATCTAAATGCATGCTTGTGAGAGACCTCGACACGAATCGGATCTTGGCTTGTCGGATCAAAGCCTTGAATTCCATCAGTGAGTAAGTCGTTATACTTCGCCTTCAGTTGAAGCGGTCGGTTTGGGTCAATCCCTTCAATTTCGAACTTACCGCCTTGACCTGATTTAACCATTCGAAAATTGCCGGGCCCGTTCGAGAAGGATGGCCAAATCGTCGCGCCCACAATCGCTTTTCCGTTTTCGTCAACAACGACTCCTTTTATTGAAGAAGCCGGACGCAGGGGAATATCTGGCACTACGTAGCTGTTTTTCCCAGTAGAAGTGTCGAATCGCCTAAACTTTTGAAACTCCGCGTCAGAAAACCTCAGATAGTTTTTGGGATAGGGATTGAAGCTGATGCCAACAAGTGCTGGTGGAACAATCGCTTTGTAGAATCCTTCGTCATTGGTCGAGACCGTGTCATTCCAATATCCAGATGATGTTCCCGGCCACCGAACTCCCAAAGAGACTTTTGCGTTTGGGACACCGGATTTCGTTTCGGCATTGATCACCCGCCCACTGATTGGAATACCTGTTTTGTATTCCACGGGATCAATTGTCTTCGCCTCATCGTGCCCAACGACCAAATTGAGATTGGCGCGGACATAAAACTTCTTGTCCAGATCTCGAACCGCCAGTTTGTAGGTACCGGGGATCAATTGCGCAAACGAATACGATCCATCGGATGAGACCATAGCACGTGGCGCATAATTGATGTGATAGCCTTTGAATTCCTCACGACTGTCGGTAAAAAGGGCTTGAGCCCAGACCCCAGACCAATCGAAATCTGGCTGATCACAGCTGAGCTTCCCTTTGGCGGAGGAAGAAATGTTTAATCGAATCCTTTTTGTACCAGTCGAAGCAGTAAGCTCTGTTTTCAAGCCACCTGGAAATTCAATCGCGTAAATGGCGACTCCGTTTTTCGGAACGACTGGTTGGGTAATCTTGCCAGATTCATCAGAGCGAAAGATTCCCGCGACATCGCCGGGTATTTGAAAAACCTGTGTGACATAGGGTCGGAATTGCTGTTTCTTCAATTGTTCGAACGACAGTGTTCCAATGCGAGTCACTCTTACTTTTGCGCCAACGATCGGTTGGTCATTCTGATCTACAAACTCTATTGTCTGAGAAATCGGTTCGATCAACTGAATGGGTCGACTGGGTGAAAACGGCTTGGTCGATGAGCTAATCGTCGAAAGGTTGACAAGTCCTCCAATTGCACGTCCGTCCGCATCACAGCAAACGAATGTCCGATTGGAAAAGTCCTTAGAGACCAATTTCCCCAATGGAATTTTCATTTCGAATGTGCCATCAGATTGAGAGATTGCGGTGCCAATAAGATTGTCAGACCGGTTTCGCTCGGAATCGAAAGAATGCGTGTAAAGTCGCACTTCCACGCCGACCGCGCGATTTCCATTTCCTTCAACCATGCCGGTGATCGTTTTCAGTTCGTTGAGGTCAAGTTCTCGCGGCGCCTCAGATGTTTTTTCCTGATCTTGTTTGGCTCCATTCGCTGGTTCGATCAACTCGGCTGTTTCAACTGTGCCAGTGGATTCATTGTCGGTTCGGAGCCCTGGCCAAGCGATCATGGCGACGGCCACCAGCACGCTGACAACACGCCAAGAAAATTTCGCAGATCGAACGGTTGAGGGATCCATGATTCGACGTAGCCGATTGGCCAGCGGATGAGCGTCGAGCATCCCAAACGAAACTGTAATCGGTGATGTTTTCTTGACCTGACTCAGTCGAGCTATTGCCAGTAGCGAATCGCTGTATTGTTCGCGGTTGGCAATTCCGTGTTCGAGCACGATGTCATCACAGCAGTCTTCTCGGACTCGACGCAGTTCCCTATTCAAAATCCATATCAGCGGATTAAACCACCAAACGATCAGCAAGACATTTTGAATTGAATTGATCCAGGGATCACGACGTCGATGGTGGGCCAATTCGTGGGCGATCGCTACCTCCGTCGCTCGTCGGTCAAGCATGACTTTAGATGGAAGCAATATGGTTGGGTGAAAACACCCAAATGCAAGGGGAGCAGCCAGTTCATCAGAGGTTGCCAATCTCGGCACGACCTTCATTTTTAAGCGTCGAGCTGTTTGAGATAATATCTCGAGTGTTTCTGAACAAGTTGTTTTCTGTGACCGTCGTGAAAGGGCGGTCAAACGTCGACTACTTGCCAACAGGTAGATTGCCCAAGCGATGATTCCGCAGGCATGAATCAGCAATAGCAAGGAAGCCCACGTCAACTTTGCTCGGGATTGGTTCGAAACGACGGGAATTGCTGTTGCAGCTACGTCCGTCCCTTCGACTTGGATTGGAAACGCAGACGAATTCGGATCCGCCTCTCGGCTCTCGCCACTTGCTCCACTTGATTGAGTTTGATTGGCAAATTCCGGTGCGGGATTATCAGCTCTATCGGCTCCTCGTTTGGAAACAGAAGTACCGCTTTCAATTGCGGGATCCACCGCCACTCTCACAAACTGAAGCTTTGCCTCATTTTCCAAAACCAAGTCGTTCTCGAAATCGTTTCCAAAGTCAGCTTCGGTAATGACGGGACGCTCAGGCAGGGCTGAGAAAACTCCTGTTGGAGTGGCGAAAAAAGGCGGGACAACGAATTTGACTAACGCAACAACCAAGATTGCGTACTTAATTCTCGCTGGAAACCGACGAAGACTTAAGACAATAACGACGGCAATTGCCGCAACAACGGCCGATTGCCAACTACTTTCCCAAACGTATCTAGACCAAGATTCAGCGAATTCATTCAACGAAACAATTGGTTGAAAATAGGATGGGTTCATTTCGAGCCCCCTTTCTTTCTACGCGTCTTTCGTGAATTCGTTGGCTGGGCATTGGCCTTCTTGAGGTCAGCCAGCAGCGATTCCAATTGCTTGATTTCATCCGCATCAGGCGCGGATGATTGAAACAAAGAGTGCACCAATTCAACGCCGCTTCCATCAAATGCTCGCTGCAGCAGGTTCTTTACAAGCGCTTTCCGCGTCGGTTCTGGTTTTGCGATCGCTTCGTAAAGATATTCACGACTGCCAGGAATCTTGTTTCGCCGAACGCATTTTCGATCTTCCAGTCGCCTTAGCAAAGTGCAAATGGTCGCATGGTTAAGATCACGTTTCGGTCGCAATGCGTCGCCGATCTCTTTAGCCGTCGCCGTTTCGAGTCGCCATAACACCGTTAAGAGTTCAAGTTCACTATCGGGAAGTTTCGCGTCCATTAGGCCACCTTTGATTACGATCCTTAATTGACAAACGTAAATTAAAGAGCAAATTGACACATGTCAATATAAAAACTCTTCGAATCGGAAAGTATCCTGCGAGATACTTCAACCTGGTGTTACCTGACGATTGACCGGCGGCTGATTGATAAAACTAAAAACACTTTGTCAACCAATTTGGTAGGCTACGCATTCTCAAATGCCCCAAATGTGTCCGACCATTCAATACGCTGGAAGATTCTTTGAAACTCACTGCCGCCTGTGCCTTTGGATTGGAAGCAATCGTCAAACGCGAACTGATTGCGTTGGGCTACACGCCAAAAATTTCACAACCGGGCAGAATCGACTTCGAAGGCGATTGGGATGCCGTTTGCCGATGCAATATTTGGCTTCGAACTGCAGATCGAGTATTGATTGAAGTTCAAAAATTCGACTCTCCCGATTTTGACGCTTTGTTCGAAATGGTGAAGGGGTTTGACTGGAGCCAGTTCATTCCCAGCGACGCCGAATTCCCAGTCATCGGCCGCTCGCGACTTTCACAACTCACCAGCGTTCCGGCGGTTCAGCGTACGGTTAAAAAAGCGATCGTCGAAAGCCTGCTTCATTTTCATGGTGTAAATGCCTTACCGGAAACGGGAGCGATTTACAAAGTTGAAATCGCACTCCTCAATGATGTTGCGACTTTGACCATTGATACGACTGGAGCAAGCCTCCACAAACGAGGCTATCGAAAACTTGTAGGCGAAGCTCCGATCAAAGAGACTTTGGCGGCGGCGATGGTTGACCTAAGCGTTTGGAATCCAGAGCGTCCCTTGATTGATCCGTTTTGTGGATCGGGAACGATTCCGATTGAGGCGGCATTGATTGGATTGAACGTTGCCCCCGGAATGTATCGACGTTTTGCTTGCAGTGATTGGGGGGCGATTCCGGAACAGAAGTGGAAGCAGGCGATTGAAGAAGCAAACGACAAGAAGCAACTCGATCGAAAGCTACACATCATAGGCTCAGATCGGGACGAAGAAGTCCTCTCTCTCGCTCGCTATCACAGCAAACAAGCCGGAGTCGCCGATCAAGTTCACTTCAAGCACCAATCATTCGATGAAATTTCTAGCAAGCGTGAATACGGATGTGTGATCTCGAATCCTCCCTACGGCGAACGACTGGAGGATCAAAAGCGATTGCTCGGACTTTACCAAAGCATTCCCGGTGTCATTCAAAGACTGCCAACGTGGTCGCTGTTCCTGATCACGAACATGCCCAAATTCGAATCGTTAATTCAAAAGTCTGCGACGCGGAGGCGCAAATTGTTCAACGGTCGCTTGGAATGCACTTACTACCAATTTCTTGGACCTCGTCCTCCGCGCAAGAACGTAGTTTCTTCAGAGACATCAACAGTGGAAGTTTTGCCAAACGAGCTTTCAACCGTTGACGACAAATTCGAATCTCGCCCGCCAAGCACTCCTGACGTCGCTGTTGATCAACCAGAAGTCGCCAATCCAGCGGCAACCGATTCAAAGTCTGACTCAACGTTGGAAGCGACCGCGGCGAAACCTAAAGTAGCCAAAGCAAAAGCACTGTTTGGCGGACTGGAATCAAAAGACTACGAACAAGCTGAACTCTTCAAAAGTCGCCTAACTAAACGAGCCAAACATCTGCGCCGTTGGCCGACGAAACGAGGCGTTACCTGCTTTCGAATTTATGAACGAGACATCCCGGAAATTCCGTTGGTCGTCGATCGCTACGAAGACAACCTTCACATCACCGAGTACGAACGTCCGCATGAACGTGACCTCGCTCGGCATTCGGCGTGGTTGGAGTTGATGAAAAAGACGGCGGCTGAAACACTTCATATCCCCATCGCAAACACGCACTTGAAAAAGCGCCGTCGCGATCGAGATTCGAGGCAGTACGAAAAAATCAGTTCCAGTGGAAGACAAATCACGGTTAGCGAAGGCGGCTTGAAATTTCTCGTCAACCTTACTGACTACGTCGACACAGGTTTGTTCCTTGACCACCGCGTCGCACGCTCAATGGTTCGTGATGAAGCCAAAGGAAAAGACTTTTTGAATCTATTTGCCTACACCGGCTCGTTTTCAGTTTATGCTGCCGCAGGAGAAGCAAGTTCAACGACCACGGTTGACCTCTCGAAAAACTATCTCGACTGGGCCAAAGACAATTTGGCGGCAAACGAATTAAGTTCGGTCATGAACCGGTTTATCGCCGAGGACACGATTGAATTCCTGGAAGAGGCTGGCGAGGACAAGCGGCAGCGTTTCGACTTGGCTGTCGTCGACCCGCCAACTTTTTCCAACAGCAAGAAAACGGAACAAGACTGGGAAGTCCAATCTCGCCACGTTGAGCTACTCGTCAAAGTTCACGACGTGATGCGAATGAAGGGCGTTGTCTATTTTTCGACCAACTTTCGTCGTTTCAAGTTAGACGAATCACTTAGTGAAATTTACGAAATCCGTGAGATCAGCAAACAGACGGTTCCCGAAGATTTTCGAAATAAGCGGATTCATCGTTGCTGGCGAATGGTTGTGAAATGGGATTAGCTACATCCACTATTCGTTCTTAGAGCTACCGCATCGTTCTTCCACAGTTTTCGAAACGGCTACTGGATCGACGATTCCCAATCCTGGAAACTTGCGATCCAACAACCACCAATCGACGCTGAATGATGAGTCCTCGCCAGGCTGAAGCACGACTAGAGGACCGATTGGTTCAATTTCACAGGCGGCCAATTGCTCCTTTTTTGGATACCAAACCGAAAGATTCATTCCACTGACTTCGCCATAAGACTTACCCGGAAAGACTCGATATTTTTTCACGAACAGTTGATCGTCGCGAGTTTGATAAGCAACCCACGTTCGCTTGGAATCGAATCCTGTTTTCGCTGAAAGTGTTGGCCCATCGATTAAAAGAAAATCATCCACTCGGCGAATCGCAGGATCTTTGGGTTCGAAATCCAGCAGATACCGGCCCTTGTACATGACATGCAGGTTTGGCATTCGACTGCTGAAGGGATCGCAAGGAATGACAACGACGCCGCCATGTTTTGCGAACGTCCGACTCCAATAGCATTGCTTTATGGTTTCATTAGAGTGATTTTCAACGGTTTGAGTAATCGTCAGCTGTGAAGACTTTGGGTCCAACGTAAAGTCTCGTTGAACTTTCAGCCCGGAACCAGGATCGGTTTCGCTAATCATTCTGGCTTTGCGATCACCCAGCACACTTACTTTCCATTCTCCGTTCCAGATTGTATTGCCTCTTGTCTGAAACCACTCTGGCCCTACGTCGAAACGACCAGCGGAAACAATCGGTTTCTTAGATTCTTTATCCGTATTCCAATTGGATTCCTCCGGAGAAACAAACAAGACGTTTTTTCCGTCACGTTCGTAAGCAAGAATTCGCCCGCCGACGTGATGCCCTAGAACAACTCGTGTCGTTTCGTTCTTTAGTTCGATGCAATCGGGGAAGTTAAGGAATTTGACTTTTGCAATTCCTTCGTACTTATCAACAGTTCGTTGCGCGGTGACGAATGATGGAATTGATAAACAAACCAGAATCGCCACGGCGAATGATACGGTTAACCAGGATGTCGTTTTCATATTCCATCTTTCAACTTGTGTTTTGGGATTTTTGACCGGCCGTGATGCGACGGACGACTATTTGCCGTTCTTACCAAGGGTTGAAATCCGTAGCTAACCATAATCTGTCGGGATGAGTCTGTGAATTTTTTCCAAGGTTGTTTGTAGTACCGACTGTAGAGATCGCCTGGCATAATGTCGCTCGATTTTCCAAATCGAAAGCGTGTATCTGTGTGATTCTATGGTTGATAAGACTTTTCCGTCTTCATGCCGTGTTTCCTCAGCCCGCTATCAGCTTGGAAAGCTGAGCGACATTGACTCACCTCGAAGTCCCCTTTGCTGCCAAGCCGACGATCTCTTTAGGCGGAATCGAGCTGTGCAATTCCGGCTAAAGCCGGTACTACAATCAGCTTTGCGAAGCCAATAAAGCCGACTGAAGAAAAATTCACAGCCTCGATGCGACGTAGCAATGCAAAATTTGTTGACCTGAACGCCACCCATCAACCTTCCCATCAACCCTGCCAACAAAAGACGTTGGTTTCAGCTTCTACAGCCCTCAAAATTTACTTTCGAAAGTTGTGAATGTCGGCGATGGTTTGTTGCCAATCACCGGAAAAGCGAACCGCTCGGTCATCAACGTAAACGTGGGCTGGTGGTTTGTGACGACAGACTTCATCAACCGCAATGTTATGTTTGACGAGCCAAGCGCGAATCGCTTCGACGCCTTCGTCGGTTCTACAACGAGCGGAATAAACAACGACTCGGTAGTCTTTCCTCAATTCGGCAATCGCTAGATCGACTTTATGGACAGGCGGATCGGGAATCACAGCTTCGCCTTGCCAACCGTGCTGATGGGAATGAATCACGCCATCAAAATCGAGACAGATCGTTCGAGGCTTGACCAACATGCCGTGGGCTTCGAGCAGCTCACCGCCCGCCAATGTGACGGCGAGGATTCGATCGATGGCTTCATGACCGTCTAGCCACTTTTTGTCTTCTTCGTATGGCTCATCATTCCAAACCCGGGTGAAGTGTGGCCTTGTGTGGTGTCGACCGGGTAGACGCAGCCAACTGCCGTGGCGATTGTTACCAAGTGAACCCGGAAAAATATCTGGAAGTTGATCGAGGCCGAGTTTGTCATAGTTTTCAACCAGTCGATCGCAAAATTGTTTGACGGATCGCTTTGACATCGGTCGAGAAAATACAACAAGCAAGTGATATCCGCCTTTGCCATTTGAGTCCATGAGCAGCGGGTCAAACCCCATATCAACGAGTCGCCGAAACCATGACATGGCCGCGACAAAGTTGCCTTCTTTTGTAACTGATAAATCGTCGTCATCGTGAAGATCGATATCAATCGCAAACCAACGTGAGGTGTTCTCAGACGACGTACTGTGAACGCCGAGAATTCCGCCGCCGTCTTTGGCCTTGAAGTGTTTTACCAGCGAGGAAGTTTGGAGAAAGATCTTTCCACGCTCGGCTTTAAATGGCGCCGTGATCGCTTTGTTTTTGTGATCTTCACCACGGTATTTAGGTGCGAGATACCGCCCCCAAACATCAGTTCGGTTAACAAGATTTTCCATTACCCAATCACCGAGTTCACTGGCTCGATCTCGCCATTCATCCGCGATTCTATTCAGGTAATCATCCATGTTGCCATTCTAACCTGAATCACCACGGCGACACAGCGATGCGACAATTTGCAACGAGTCATCGACGGCGTAACTACTTTCGAACTATAATTTCGATTCGAACTAATTCACAAGTGACGCTGAAATGAGCCGGAGAATTCATGACTGACGGAAGTAAATCTGAAACCAAATCATCAACACAAGAAACGGAAAAGAAACCAGCCGGACTAGGCAGAAAGATCTATCGCGTCGTGCTTGGGTTGTTAGTTTTGGCGGCAATCGCTCTCGGCTTGATTTCGCTTCGTGTTAACAGTCAACGCGAAGCCACAAAATGGATTCAGGATTTGGGTGGCAGCCTCAGCCATTACATCGAGCGAAATGATGCCGGAAAATACCTGTCGCCAGAAGAGATCAAACAGAAACCACTTGGTTTCTTGATGGACTACGTTGGCAAGGATTACATTTCCTCCGTTGATAGCGCAGCAATTCCGTCGGGCGATATCACGGACATCTCGATTCTCAGCAAGCTTGGAAAACTGAAAGATCTTCGTATTGGCGACAATGATATCACCGATATTTCGGCGATTTCAAAGATGAGCCGTCTGCACCGTCTTGAGTTGGGAGGAAACCCTGTCAAAGATTTGTCTCCGCTCGCCACTCACACGAAGCTTCGTCATCTCAACATTGGATCTGCTGACGTCAGTGACATTTCTTCGATTGCCGCTCTTGATGAACTTGAGTTTCTGGATGTCAGCGATGTAAATTTCAGCGATTTCTCGCCGATCGTGAACAAGGTAAAACTTAAACGGCTCATCGCCAACGGAAACGCTTCGGAAGACTTATCATCACTTAGTAATTTCGCCGCGTTGGAAGAACTTCTTTTGAGTCGCGCCAAGGTCGTGGATTTGACGCCGTTGGGAAACCTCAAGAGCTTGAAGCTGCTTGACCTGAGTCAGACTGGCGTGAAAGATCTTTCGCCACTTACAAAACTGGATAACCTGGAAACGATTTACCTCAACGATTCACAAGTCAGCGACATTGCTCCGTTAGCAGATGTAAAGTCGTTGAAGACATTGGCGGTTTGGAATACGAAAGTCGATAAAGCCGCTGTTGAAGCTTTGCAAAAAGCACGACCTGAAATCAAAATCGCCACAGTCAAGCCAGAGTACGGGCGTTAACATAAGGACGTTAACGGAGTACGACGTTTGCGAATCGCGGGCGTCGACCGGCTCAATCGGCTGGTTAGTCGTCTGCGTTACTCGCTCACCTTGGAAAAAATGACTTAAACCATCTGCGTTCGCATTAGTGGGCACTTTCCAACGGAACACTACCAAGACATTCGTAAGCCATCGACAGTTGAGTCGTCGCGAAATTGCTTTTCCAACTTTAGCGCCTGGGCAACAACATCTTCCCATGGATCGCGATACTCGACTGGATCGGGCCGGCCAAATTCATGAAAGGCAAGGATTCGTTCGACATCCGATCCCGTCAGCCCGTGAGAAACGCCGTCTTTGTCGGGCTGATAACTTGTAATGGTATTTCGAAAAATCGTGTCGAAATCGAGATCAAGTTTATCGATTGATTCTTTTGCGTCGCGAAGAATATCCGTCTTGTTCATGTTTAGATACGGAAGATTCAAAAACACTTTTTCTGAATCCCAGTTTCCAATTTTAAACGCGTGAAAAATCGCTTCGTAGAATTCAGGGCGACAATCCGGATAGATCGCGTGATCACCGCTGTGAACTCCCAGCGAAAAATCGACATCGGAATCTTCTTGAACCGCAATCGAAAGCGCGTACCCGTACGCGATTGAGGAAAAAATCGCGTTTCGATTTGGCACGACCGTTTGCTTCATCGTTTCCTGTTCGTAATGCCCAGTCGGAACCGTCCAATTCGAATCGGTCAATGCCGAATGAAAGAGCGAACCAAGTTTCGACATGTCGAGTATTTGACTGTCGACTTCGATGCCACTTTCCCGCAGGTAGGCCAAGTTCTTTTTCAATCGGGAAAGTTCGATCCTGTGCTTTTGACCGTAGTCGAAGCTCAACCCGAAAACGGATCGCCCCTCGGCCAAAAGTCGCATTAGCAATGCAGTCGAATCCATTCCGCCGCTTAAACAGATGACGGCGCGTCTTTTCTTGCTCATTTGGTAGTCGAAAATTGAAAGAAGTTCAGGAGGCTGGAAACGCGGCTCATCGAATTCGAAACTTTAATTTTGGAATTCGATCGCCATTGTGTTTTGACAAGACTTGATTCTAACGCAATAGGCACTTAACCGTGCAAGTCCTTCTTCCCCATTTTACGAAATTGTGCTGATGCTGGCGCACACAACTTTCGCAAGGTGGTTGGCGAGCCTGTTTAATCCGTGGATAATCTGTGGAGCAACTTGATGGACACATCGCTGAAACAAAACACGGACGCAAGAAAACGATGGCGCGAAACGAACAACTCATTCGACAACACAAAGTCTTGCAGATTCTTGAACGGGTTCGTTTTGGAAAAACTTTGCCAGAACTTCAAGCCGACATCGTTGAAGAGCTTGGGCTGAAATCCTTGCACACGCGTACGCTACGACGAGACCTTGAGGCTCTCCAGGCTGCTGGCATCGACGTTGATGTTCACGATTCGCAGCGGGGAAAGATTTGGAAGCTTGGCCCGCGGGCGAAATCCACGACCAAGATCAGTTTTTCAGCGACGGAGTTGATTGCGCTTTCGATGGGCCGCCAATTGATGCACCCATTGGCGGGGACGCCATTCTGGATGGGGATTGAATCGTTTTGGAATAAAGTCAAAGAAGAAATTCCCAGCTCCGTTTTGACTCACTACGAGAAATTCCGCAAGACATTGCGGGTGCTCGGCGTGCCGGCGAAATCTTACGAAAAACAACATGGCATCATCAAGACATTGAACCGTGGCGTGATGGAGCATCGGATCGTTGAGATCACGTATCAAAGTCCGGGTAAGTCACCAAAGATTCGCAAGATTGAGCCGTACACGATCGTGCTTTTTCAATCGAGTCTCTACATCATCGCGGCGGCTTGCGAAGACGAAGATCCCGAGTCAAGAGTTCGCTCTTGGAAGCTTGATCGGTTCCAAAAAGCGACGTTGATGGATGCTTGGTTTAAAGAACCAGATGATCTGGATCTTGATCAGTTTGTTGGCAACACAATGCGAATGTTCGTTCGCAAAACGAAACAGTCCAACTACAAAATCAAGATCGCTTCCAATGCGGCGGCGTGGGTGACCGAGGATCCGTTGCACGCTGAGCAGAAAGTCAAACAACTCAAAGATGGCAGTATCGAATTGACCGTCCCGGCGGTTCATGAGATGGAAATTATTCCCCGCGTGCTGAGCATGGGGGACAATGCAGAAATCGTTTCACCCAAAGCAGCAAGAAAGTTGATGGGCGAAATCGTCAAACAAATGGCAAACAAATACAATGAGTAACTCTTCACAAACGAACTCTTCTGGCTCAAACTCTTCTCCCCAAGCCATGGACGAAAGCCTCGGTCGTGGCAGCGGTATGCTGGCGAAGCTTCGAACATTTTCGCTGCTCGGAATCGAAGCGATGGCGGTCGAAGTCGAAGTCGACGTTTCTCCCTCGGCAATGCCAAAGACCATTTTGGTTGGACTCCCAGAAGCCGCCGTGCGCGAAAGCACCCATCGTTGCGAGCGGGCGATTATCAACTCAGGGTTTATCAGACCCGCTGACCGCGTGGTGATTAACCTAGCGCCCGCCGAGTTGCCCAAACAGGCTGCTTCGTTTGACCTGCCGATTTCATTGGGCATTTTGATTGGCAGCGGGCAATTCCAGTCCGATAAACTTCGAGAGTACGCGGTTGTCGGTGAACTCGCGCTTGAAGGCCACACGCGCCCCGCCAAAGGCGTACTTTCGATGGCAATAAAGGCGAAAGAACTCGGATTCCGCGGCATCGTCGTCCCCCAAGAAAACGCCTACGAAGCCGCCGTCGTTGAAGACCTCGACGTGATCGCAGTCAACTCGCTTGGCCAAGCGGCTGGGTTCTTTTCGGGTCAGCTCGAAATTGACCCGACTCCATCGCGCATGAATGACTTGTTCGAAGAGTTCTCTCGTTACGAAATTGATTTTGCCGACGTTCGCGGTCAAGAAATGGCCAAACGCGCGATCACGGTTGCGGCAGCAGGTTCGCATAATCTTCTGATGCTTGGTCCCCCCGGATCGGGTAAGACGATGTTGGCGAAACGAATCCCAACCGTCTTGCCGCAGCTTTCACCTCAAGAGTCGATTGAGACGACTCGGATTTACAGTGCGGTTGGACGGCTTGAACCAGGACAACCGCTGATGGCGACTCGTCCGTTCCGGTCGCCTCACCACACGATCAGTGAACCTGGCTTGGTTGGCGGCGGCAGCACGCCGATGCCGGGTGAAATCTCAATGGCTCACAACGGTGTTCTGTTTTTGGATGAACTTCCAGAGTTCAACAGGCGAACTTTAGAAGTCTTACGTCAGCCACTTGAAGATCGCATCGTCACGATCTCAAGAGCGCTTCGATCAACCACATTCCCTTGTGATTTTATGATGGTAGCCGCCCTCAATCCTTGCCCCTGCGGTTACCGAAGTGATCCGCGCCGCGACTGTCATTGCACCCCACCACAGGTCGAAAAGTACATGGGAAAAATATCTGGTCCTCTCTTGGATCGAATCGATATCCACGTTGAGGTACCAGCGGCTGAGTTCAAGGAATTAGCATCAACAAAGCCTGGGACTTCTAGTGTAGAAATTCGCGAGTCGGTTGAATGTGCTCGCAAGGCTCAGTTCGAACGCTTTCAAGGAACTTCAATCAACTACAACGCGCAAATGTCGAGCAAGCAAATCCGAACCTATTGCAAACTTAACAACGAGTGCATGA
>CAYMFZ010000069.1:0-6335 GCA_964389585.1 uncultured Pirellulaceae bacterium
TTGGATGATTGGATGATTGGATGATTGGATGATTGGATGATTGGATGATTGGATGGTCGTCAACGCTTGCGCGGGCGAACTTATCCCGAAGGGATTTCAGCTTATAGCCGGTGGTTTGAGTGAAACGAACACCACCGGTACGATCAACCCAAAGACGATTTATCCCGAAGGGATTACAGCAACCACAAGGAGCAATCCATGGGTTCGACATTTATCAGCTTGCACTACCACCTCGTTTTCTCAACCAAAAATCGAAAGCCCTTCATCAAGAAAGATTGGCAAAATCGTTTACACGAATATCTTGGTGGAACGGTCAAAGGCCTTGAGGGCACACCTGAAGGTGTCGGCGGAACGGAAGACCACGTTCACCTGCTAGTTGGATTGAAATCAACCCATCGACTTTCGGATTTCATGCGGGAATTGAAAAAGTCTTCGTCAATGTGGGTTCACGATGAAATTGGCCTGGCGAATTTTGCTTGGCAAGAGGGATACGGCGCTTTCACCATTAGTCCAACTGCGCGAGAAGGCGTTAAGAGTTACATCGCGAATCAAGAACAACATCATCACAAACAATCGTATCAAGAAGAATTGATCGAGTTGTTGGAAAAAGCCGGAGTTCAATTCGATCCGAAATGGTTGGATTGATTTTGGAAGGTGCTGAAATCCCTTCGGGATATGTTTCGTTTTGAATCAAGTCCGGTGGTGTTCGCTTCGCTCAAACCACCGGCTATAGGCTGTGATCCCTCCGGGATGAACCAGGAAGGAATCGGTGGCGAGATCGGACCTCGTTGGCGGCATGAGCAAGGTCGACTGCAGTTGTTGGGTTCGAATCGCGAACAGCACTAAGGATCAGCTTCGTTGTGTCCGACACACCGGACGTTTCAAGATCAACAAGACCGGTGGGGGATCGCTTTCTGCGGGTTCGTCCTGGTAACTCTCGGCAAGAGTTGCCCACTTATTTTGCCGAATCAATTTTTGGCTCGGGCTCCATGAAGATTTCTAGCATCTTTACATCACCCTCGACGTACTTTGATAACTGCCAAGCTTGGGTTTGCTGTAGCTTGTTGTGTTTCGTGGAAAGCCGATAACCCTTGAGTCGAACTGAAAACGAATAGTCTTCATTGGGTGCCAACCCACGAATCTCAAAAGTACCATCCTCTGTGATGTCGACGTTCTGACTGTCCCACGCATTTTCGCGCGATGCCAACATTCGCATTCCGCTAGGCAGCGGCTTGCCGTCTGTCAAAACCAAACGGCCTTTGATGGTGCAAATCGCGGCTTGGTCTACTTTAAACACGCCAAGGTCTTTTGTTGTTTCAGATTTGGATGAATCGAATGCCTCAATTTCGAACATGCCAATCTCGTCTTCGTTAACTAATTTTGAGTAGATCGTAAATTCAGAATTGGATAGGACTGAATTGAATTCGAATCTTCCGTTTTGATCCGTGGCGATTACGTATTCACCAACAAACTGGTCGCTCCCGCGATCGGTTTGACAGATTCCAACTTGAAGGTTCGCGACCGGCTTTCCATTTTGGTTTTCGACTTTGCCGACAACTGTCGAGCCAGGATCGAGCTGAATCTTGTGCTTCTTGTCGCCAATGTCCAAGTGTTTGGTCGACGTGTTGACGAAGCCAGCGGCGCTGACAGTAAGTGACCACTGTTCAAACGCCTCTTGGGACGTAAGCAAAAACTCGCCGCTCTCATTCGTGATCGCAACCTTGTCAACTTTTTGGACGCGACCTCCCCATGTTCGACCGCCTTGAGTTGCCCCATCGATAAAGACTTGGGCGCCGAAAACAGGCTTGCCACGCTGATCAACAACGGTACCCGTCATCAAATGATCTTCAGGCAATCCCTTTTTTACGTTGGCGAGTTTTAGTTCAAGTGGATCTTTTTTGTCAGGATCGACTTCTGTCTTTATTACGGCGATATAGCCATTAGCGGCCACCAAAACGTTGAAGATTAACGATTCATCCAAGTCCTGGATGACGAATTGCCCAGACATATCTGTTTTCGTCTGTTTACGACAATCCGCGTAACAGCTCGGTCACAAGATGCCGGCACCGACGCGCGGTCGAGCGGTGTAAATCGATACGACCGCACCAGCAACTGGTGCATTATTCGAATCCGTGATCGTTCCAGTGAGATCAAAATCAGGCGCGGAGAAACCAGTCAGTCCAAAAACTGCAAAGATTAAGAAGGCCAACATGGACGTCGATGATTTTTTCATATTCAAACTTCTTTTTGATTTCACCGTCAGGGTTACAGGTCCAAAAGATTCCACTCACTCGCGTTTTTTAACTGCACGCCCAAGTCGTTGATCCAATACGATTCTGACTTCGCTCTGCCCACTGATGACATCGAAGTGGGCGGATCGCATTCGTCGAAATCCGCCTTCTGAAGTGCGAACCCTTGGCGGATGAGCCCATAGCGAGAGTTTTCCAGCAGGTAATTCGGAAGCCGTGAATCGCCCCTGTTTGTCCGTAACCCGTTTGGCGTGATCCTCTTCTCCTTTGCCGCCGATAATTTCATCTATTTTGAATTGTTGACCAGAAGAATTCATAAATGAGATTCTCGCTCCGCGGACAGGGTCGCCTTTGTAGTCGACGACGAATCCAGAAACTCTTTTGTTTAGTGTTTCGAAGTTAAGATCTTTGACCCAACGTTCGTCACCTGGTTTGGGAGTGATTGAACTTTCTCTCAGGTAGCCGCCTGCGCTTTTTCTGACACTTATCTGCATCGACTTTTTGGGTGCAACATTCTCAAACAGATACTCGCCAGCATCGTTGGTGGTTGCTTTCAGCTTTAATACGAAATCATTGCTGATCAATCGATTGGGTCCAACCGTCCTTCCAAATTCGAGCCTCAATGAGACTTGGAAGTCGGGGTATGGATTACCGTTGTTCAACACTTTTCCTCTGACCGTTGTTCCCTCTTCCACTACGATTCGAAGTGCCTTGAGATCGTTTTGCGATTTTACTTTGTCCAATTCGTCGAGATGTAAGTAGCCAACCCGTTTGTCTTGCGAATCGGCAATCTTGAAAACGGGTTCAATACCCTGCGGAAGATCTGTTACTTCGAAAGTGCCATCGGCATTGGAAATAACATTCAAATTTTTCTGATGGACTCCAATCTCAATCCGATCTTTTGTTTGAACCAACTCGATGATTGGTGTCGGAACAGGCTGATTGTTGGCGTCAACGACGATTCCGCGCAGGGCTAAGAGATTCGTTTGAGCTTCCTGAGCTATGACTAACTGCCCAAGACAAGAAACTACGAAAGCGCAAAAACCACCAACAACTAAATTGAGATTCGATCGCATTTCACTCAATCTCCGGGAAGCGATTGGAGTTTGGATGTTCAGACAAATGTCTAAGAGCCCTGCGAAGTCACGATAGCGGTTGTGGTAGCCTCCGTCAAAAAACGTCGAGGCAAACAGCGGCGTAGTGTTCTTGCGATCGTTTTTGCGATCGTTTAGATTTCGTGGAAATCAACGACTATCGCAAGCACCACCGAGTTATTAGGGCCATTCAAAATCAGTCTGCGAACCGATGTACACTGAATGCAATGCTTAATTGCTCTATCTATGAGCCAATGCGCAGAACCGGTCGATCTGCGATGTCTTGCCGTTTCTCTGCGTGATAAGGCAAGAACTCTGAGAAGGGATCGAACACGCGCATGTTTTTGCCTGCGTCGTCAGGGTGTTGTTCTAAGCTGTATTTCTTGAAAATTTGCTTGCCGGTGCCAGCCGAAAGTGCTCCCCGAGAACGGCTTTGCATAAATGACAGCCAAGCCCGATCTGGGATCGTACCCATTTCTGATTTAGGCACATTTTGTTTGTACGTATTCGGCTTTAACGGCGCGAGTTGCAAAGTGAAAAATGAAAAGCAAATAAACACGATGGCAATCCAGATGGAAAGAATCGAACGACCAGCCATCTCGGTGATTGGATCGAATTTAACTCGAAAGGAGCTGGTCACATCCGTGATCGCACGCAGGATAAAAAACGCCAGGCAAAACGACAGCCAGATGGCGATGAAGTCGTAAAGCAAACGGTAAGTCTTGTTGAAGCTCAGCAACAAATCGGAAACGGGTTCATAGATACTGGTTGCGATCATCGCAGCCAAAAGCAAATTGACCAGCGTGATTAGATTGCTCCACAGCCCAAACCACCAAGTACTGGCGATGATGAGGATGAACAAAATTATGGCAATGGCGATTAGCATCTCTTACTTTCGTTTTTTTCTTCAGCTCTGACTAAGATTTCAAAGCCCGTTGCAGCTCTTCAATCGATGTCTTTCCACCAGCAACCATGACAACGCCTTCCATTTGCATTGAAATATGCCCGTGACGTTTGGCGATCGCCGCAATTTGGTCGGCGCGAGGATTCTTGATCAAGGCTTGTCGAATTTCATCATTAACCGTCAACATCTCAAACAGTCCAGTTCGCCCACGGTATCCGATGCCCGAGCAGTTTGAGCAAGGTTCTATTTCTACCTCGTTTTCGTCGACCATTCCCGGTTGGAAAACAAACGGCTTGTACAATTCGGCGACACGTCCTTGCGGCAGACCTAGTTTCTGAAGCAACTGCGGATGAGGCTGAAACGGGATCCGACAATCCTCACACAACAATCGCACGAGCCGCATCGCAACCACACAATCCAATCGCTCCACAAACTTTTTAACATGAGGTTTGAGCAGCAACACGCGAAGGATCGCATCGATGCAATGCTTGCCAGGGATTCGTGTAAAGATTGGAATCTCTTTCTCGGTCGAAAGATCAACAATTCGATCGACAAGTTTGCCATCAACTAAATCCGTGAACGCTAAAACATCAGGCTCTCTGAGTAGCAATTGAGGAATCGGCGTCATCGCGTCTTCACCCTTGGCCGGATCGAACTCGATGGGGTAAATGTTGATGACTTCAGGTTCAAGCGTTCCTTTGGCTTCCATCACAAAGTAATCGCGTGTCAGTCGATCGCAGGCATCAAGAACAGCACGCCACGCGCTGGTGTAGCCTTCGCCGGGTACCGCAGAGACAAGTGCAATTCCAGTTTTTTGATTGTTGAGGATGGGTTGAAGCGACTTAAGCATGCTTGTTCGCATCCCAAGCTGTTCCGCAGTGTCCAGCGGCGGGCGTTTGTAGTCGAGATAAAGTGCCGCCCGTTCGCCGGTTGGAATACCTTGCGAAACAAGCTTGAACTTTTGCCGAATCTTCATGAACAAAGTGCCGAACTTGCCTTCCTGACGGGCTCGCCGTTCGCGGTAGTCAAGCCCCGCCAGTTGCTTCAAAGTCGCCAACAAATAGTCACCCGTTTCGCGATCCATAGGTGCGCCGGCATGCCAAAGTCCATCAATTTGAAATCGAACGACGACTTGTTGAGCGCTAAAATCTAGCACCGTCACATCAGCATTCTTGATGATACATTCGGAAATGAGTTCGGCCGCCGGTTCGAATCCAGGCGAAGGCATGACGATCTTCAAGTTCGTTTTCTGCTCTTCGGGCGTATCGCCAGCGGCAGTGAATTCGATTGATTGTGTGAATTCGTCAAACATGAATGATTCGTTTTGGTAGTGTTTATAAACTAGTTGTTAAAAAGTGCCGTAGGCGTTGGCCCAATGACACTTACTCAAAATTTTAACTCCCTTCTCCCCGCAAATTCGGACAAATAGACTTGGTCATTGGATCAAGCTTACTCCGAATTTGTGGGGAGAAGGGCTGGGGATGAGGGGCGATTGCGACACATTGAGCCGATACAAAATACAGCGACAAACTTCTCTAGGTTTAAATAGTCTTCTGCTCCTCACCTCTTGTTCTGTCGTTGTTTCGACTGAGGTTATCGCCAACGACTTACTGCAAATTCTCTTATTTCTCTTTCAACACCCGTTGTGCTTCTGCTAGTGAAGTCACGCCTAGCAAGACCAGCTTATAAGCCTGATTGGCCAACGGAGTTTTGCCGAGCTTCGTTGCCGCTTGTTCTACCGCTGCTACCTGAGGATTCTTCTTGATGAACTCGCGAAGCTGATCGTTAAGCGTGATCATTTCAAAAACCGCGATCCGACCGATGTAGCCAATTCCACCGCACGTTTCGCAAGGTGGAAACTCGATTTCTTTTCCACGCTCATCGACGCGCTGTTCGGGCGGAGGAAGTTTCCAAGGGTTATAGACGGTGGTTTGCTTGTTCGGATCGCCGCCAAGTTGTTGAATGATCTTCGGCTGAACACGAACTTCGGTGCGGCAAGTCGTGCAAAGCCGTCGAACCAAACGTTGGCACGTCACGTTGTTAATTGCTTTGAGGAACTGATCGCGATTGCCTGCCAAAGCGTAAGAA
>CAYMFZ010000069.1:6345-13908 GCA_964389585.1 uncultured Pirellulaceae bacterium
CGAAGGAGCGCCTCGGCGGCAGATTTCGCTGGCATTCTCAAGACCAATGAACGGTCTTGCGTCGTTACCTGTTTTGTCAGCAAGTCCATTACTTCTTTGTTTTCGACCCTGGGGATCGCCAGCATGTCTGGCTGTGTGAGCAGCATCGCTTTCAAGATCTCAAGCTGCTTCTTTGAATCAACAGATTCGTCATAGCGATGAATCACGATGTTCTCGAGGACCGACTCGGATTCATCTTCGGTGATCACCGCAACGCAGTCACGAGTTAGCCGATCCGCAGTGACCAGGGCGCCCTGCCAAGACGAAGTCAAACCGCTACCCGGTGGAGCCGAAATGATCGTGGTTCCAGGTTTGTTCAGTGAAGTTTTTATTTGCTCGACCATCTCTGGGAACATGCCAAGCTGAGGAAACGCCAAAGTCTCTTTGGCAGACAGCTCGTATTTGACCTGAACACGTTCGCCAGTGGGAACGCCTTGCGAAGTGACCGACACGGCGGCCTTTCCAATTTCCGACTTGAACTTAAAGCCACCACTCTGTCGCGCTCGTCGTTCCGCAGGATTCAAACCTGCCATATCTTTGAGGCTCGTCAAAACAGCATCACCTTGGACGCGATCCATCGGGTCGAGTGGGTGCCACGTACCATCCACCAGGATTCGCGAGTTGACGGATTCGCGAGTGAAATCCATCAAGATCTGCTCAGCGCGTTTGAACTGCGTTAACTTCAGCAGCTCTTTGAATTCCAAATAAGACTCAGATTGTCGCGAGCGAATAAGATTGGCTTGGCGCGATGCCGCGTCGTCACCGGCCGGCGTAAAATCAATTGCAACACCATCGTCTTGCGGTAAGGCTTCGCCTTGCGGGACTTCACCGGGTTTAAGTGTTAGGTATTGTTTCGCGGTCGGATCGGCTTTGAAACGTCTGCGACGCGTCATGAAGTAACAAAGAAACGGAACGAACGCCGCGATCAAGTAGATGGGTAATCCAACCCAAAAGATCGGAATCGAAATGATGCACATGAATCCAATCAAGAACGGAAACACCGTCATCGGATTCCAAAACTCGCCAGACATGCTGATTCGTTCGCCGATCTTCATCGTGTCGCGATTGATCCAGTCCGCCATTTTGACGAACAGCACAAACACGATCGTGATTAGCAGAAGCTTCCACCACGACAAGTAGCCACCGGGCCCCCGTTTGTATTCAACGGTTGCGCCGTCTTGGGCGAGTAAATTTTCAGCACACGGTATCAGCAAAATCGCGACCGTGGCCGCCAGCAAAAATACCAGTCGAGAACGGCGGGCCATTAAATAATTCCAGGTTGCGAAACGTCGATGCCTTTGAGCTTCATCTTGAGTTCTTCTTTATTTGGAGCGACTTGGAATGCCGTTGGTCGATCAATCAGCTCGTCATCAATTAGACCTTTAAGGCTGGCAGTAAAGTCCTGCATGCCTTCTTCCATACCAATTCGAATCGCGTCACCCAGGTTGTGATCACGCTCTTCGAGGATCAATTTCTTCACCGTTGGGTTGAAGGTCATGATCTCGCAGGTCGGCACACGACCGACCTTTGGGTTGATCGACTTGAGAAGTTTCTGCGCCACGATGGCTTTCATGTTCATCGCAATCGCACCGCGAATCGCGCCGTGCATGTCTTCCGGGAACAGGTCAAGAATACGACCGATCGTAGATGGCGCTGTTGACGCGTGAATGGTGCCGAACACAAGGTGACCCGTTTCCGCCGCGTGAATCGCCGTCATGAAAGTCTCTTCATCTCGAAGCTCACCGACGAGGATGATATCAGGATCTTCACGAACTGCGTGTTTCATGCCGACGCCAAAGTCGACGACGTCGATGCCGACCTCGCGTTGATTGATCAGGCACTTATCATCGGTGAATACAAATTCAATCGGGTCTTCAAGAGTCAGAATGTGTTTTGAGTAGATGCGGTTGATGTAATTCAACATCGACGCGATGGTCGTACTCTTACCGGAACCCGTTACACCCGCGAGAAGAATCATGCCCTGCTCAAAATGGCAAAGCGTTTCCATGGCGGGCGGAAGGTAGAGGCCTTCAAAGTTTGGAATGTGGTTGTTCACACGACGCGCGACCAATCCAATTTTCCCAAGCTGTTGAAGCATGTTCACACGAAAACGCCAGTTCACTCCATCAACGTCGACGGTGTAAGCAAAGTCAGCACCGCCTTCTTCGTCAAAGATATCACGCAGTCGTTCGTTCATCATCGGAAACAGCAAGCGAGCCATCTCTTCGACTTCGATCGGTTCGCGATTGAGTTCTTTCAGGGTGCCGTTGACGCGAACGATTGGTGCCTTGCCGACTTTCATGTGCAAGTCGGAGCCTTCGAGTTTCACGAGAGCCCGCAAGTATTTGTCGACTGGCTTTTCTTCTTGCTTGACGACGAATCTCGCCACCATTCGCTCGATGGCTTCCTCATCACGTTGAGCCATCGTTTTTTCCGGAGCTCCGTTGGATTCCGGAGACTTTTTAGGCTTCTTATCCCCTGGATCTGGTTTCTTGGACATCGCGATTCTTCCAATATGTTGACTGACGAAAGGGTCAGGATCTTATTTGTTTATCCGTTGTTTACTTGCATGAACAAGCACCAGCCCAAATACGCAGTTCCAGAAAAAGTCCTACTTGAATTCTGGAAGAAGTTTGGAAATGGCTCGATGTAAAGCAAACGGATGGTTCAAGCAAAATTTTGCCGAACTTTTACTTTAGGTGGGCACGTTAAAGGGGTCAACCAATCCGCGGTTTTTGCCAGCAAAACGAGCGTTTTAATCGTTACCACCACGCCAAGCAGTCACCTGAGAGAGACAAGCTGGCTAACTGGATTTGATGGCTTGTTTCGGTTCCCCAAAATCAGCCATCAAGTCAACAACTAAATTAGATTGAACTGTTTTCGATCACTGATCCAACTGGCAACCGCTTGACCAAAATTCGTTTGAGTTCACAATCAACGAACTGTTCGCGAATCAACATTCGTAGATCTTGCTAAGATCCAATCTCAATCCCATCCAGCGCCCAATGTGGGCACTAAAGACAGCGACCCATGGACTCCGAGTTAATCGACCGATCGCAAACGATCCAGCAACGCATCACTCAGCTTCGAGACAGTCTTTGACTATGAGTCAAAACTGAAATCCATCACGGAAATTGAAGCCGAGATGGCCGCGACCAATTTTTGGGACAACCAGGAAACGGCACAAGAAACGGTTGGACGCCTCAAATCGGTGAAGTCGATTGTTGGCCCAATGTCGGAACTCGTAGGTTCAGGTGATGACCTTCAAGCCTTGATCGAGATGGCTGGCGAAGACGAATCGATCGAGCCTGAAGTCCGCCAGGAAATCGAAGCCCTCGAAAAACGGTTGGATGATCTCGAACTTAAATCGCTCCTCAATGGTCCCTATGACGATAGCGGCGCGATTCTGACGATCCACGCGCGCGACGGTGGCACCGACGCGAATGACTGGGCTGAGATGATGCTCCGAATGTACATGGCATGGGCGAAAAACAATGACTATGAAGTCGTCCTGTTTGATCGCAATGACAACGACGAAGCCGGAATCAATAGTGCTTCGATCGCAATCCGCGGCGCGATGGCTTACGGCTATCTCAAAAGCGAAACCGGGCTTCATCGGCTGGTACGCATCAGCCCTTTCAATTCAGAGGGCAAGCGTCAAACGAGTTTTGCCGCCGTCGATGTCTCGCCGGAAATTTCTGATAGTGTCGAGATCGACATCGAAGAAAAAGACGTTCGCGTGGATACCTATCGAGCCAGCGGCGCGGGCGGTCAACACGTTAACAAGACCGATAGCGCGATCCGTTTGACCCACATTCCTACCGGGGCGGTGGTTCAATGCCAAAGCCAACGCAGCCAGCATAAAAACCGCGCGCAAGCCTGGAAAATGCTCCGAGCTCAAATGGCGCGCGTCCAAGAAGAAAAACGCGAAGCCGAAGAAGCGGCGAAGTACCAAAACAAATCGCGAGTTGGTTTCGGTTCGCAAATTCGCAACTACTTTCAACATCCCGACCAGCGTGTAAAAGACACGCGAACCGGACACAGCATGGGTGATTTTCAAAAAGTCCTCGATGGTGAGATTCAAGGCTTCCTTGACGCGCTGCTGAACTGGCGAGCAAAAACTGAAAACTAACAACAGTAAAAGTTTAAAAGTTTAAGCTTTTAAAATTTCAGCGTTTAAGAGTGTCGAACAGTTGTCCTCAACTGTTTCGCATTGAAGATTCAAAACCAGACCAGGAACAATTGAGGACAATTGTTCTACATTCGTTAGCACCTATGCCTAATCCGCAGATTCAAACTTCAACCCAACCTCAAATCGCGTTGCAGTTCGCGCAAGCCTCGGATCGCTGGCACCATCGGTTGATTATTGTCGCCAATGACGAAGCAACCGAATTTATGTCGAGCGCCGAAGGTACGCCAGAAGAAGAATGGCCACCAAGCCCTCCACTTCAAGAGGCGACGCTTCATGAACTTCCAGAGGGTAACGCGATTTTGTGTGTAGGCATGGCGGGCAAGAGTCATTGGTCAGCCGCCTATTCAATTGAGCCAAGCGTTAAAGGACAGCACGTCCGAGCCGATCTGGCTTGTCTTCAAAAAGAAGAATCACCATCGGCAAAGCTTGGCTGCTGTTACAACGTTAACCCTGATTGGACGGTCAAAAAGGTAGACAACCGAGTCGAGTTGGCTTGGAGGTCTTTGCGAGTCGTACTTGAACCAGAAAGCGAAACAAAGCTCTCGGCTGCCGAGCATCAAGTCTTCGCAGAGCCAACTCAGTTTTCAACGAGTCCCAAAGTCGCAACCCGTTGGCGATTTCGAATTTCTAACGAGTCGTAGAACCGAATTCAAAAGCTGTACTCAATCCGAATCGCCAAACCAAATTTGGCACCCGTAGCAATTCACTCCACCGTCGTTGCATTCCGCTTAGTGGCATATTACTCCACTGCCGCTGCTGACTATTCTGGGTTAGTGCATATCACTCGGCCATAGTGGCATTTCACTCCGTGAAATAGCGCCAGACCTGATGCGAAGCGAAGGTCAGAAAACGCCCTCCACCACTCATAACAAGCGCACATTCAGGGAGTCCACAGCCCTGATCAATTCATCATTCTCCACAAACCATTGGCTTTTCGACCCGCAAATAGAATCTCACTTGTCTCTTACAAGCAAACTCGCAAAGATTATCAAAACGATTTTGCTAGTGCCTGAAAAACGAGACCCAGATGACTGGAACTGATTTGAATTCTTTCTTAATGATCGGCTTTATCCCAAGCCTTGGCTACCTGTTGTGGGTGGCCGTTCCCAGCATGATCTTGTCGGGTGGCGCGGCTTGGTTGGTGAAATCGAGATTCGCAAAATACTCAAAGGTCCCGGGCACGCGCGGCTACACCGGACAGATGGCAGCGCAAAAACTCCTCGACGCTGCCGGTATCAATGACGTGGCTGTCGTTCGCGTCGATGGCATGTTGACGGATCATTACAATCCACGCACCAAACAACTGGCGCTTTCGTCAGTCGTTTTCGATAAGACTTCTGTCGCCGCTATCGGCGTCGCCACCCACGAAGCGGGACACGCGATTCAACATGCGACCGGTTACTATCCGTTGAAATGGCGAAGCGCTATTGTTCCCGCCGCCAACATTGGAACGCGGTTTGGCACTTGGGGGATGATGATTGGTTTGATGATTGCAGGCGGCGGTGACGCACTGGGCGGCGCTGGAGGACTTGGGAAATACGTTTTTGGCGCGGGCGCGATTGCGTTTGCTTTGTTCTTGCTGTTTCAACTAGTGACATTGCCAGTCGAGTTCAATGCAAGTGCCAGGGCAAAACGCTTGGTCGTTGAAGCCGGAATTGTTGGCCCACAGGAACGAGAGGGAATCGAAAAAGTTCTCAACGCTGCGGCAATGACTTACGTTGCCGCTTTTGTGACCTCGCTGTTGACGTTGCTGTATTTCTTGCATCGCGCGGGATTGCTGGGTGGACGTAGAAGCTAGTGCGGGAAAGTAAAAAAGCCAGAAGTGTTTGGGTTTATCCACCGCTACGACGTAATTTCAAAAGCCACGGATGAAACACAGATGTTCACGGATTTTTGACGGAACAAGGATGTGGTTTTGAATATGTAACTGACGATGCATATCCGTGACAATCCGTGTTCAATCCGTGGCTAAAAATTTGTCAATGCAAACGGTTCAACAATGCTTCTTCATCGCGCTGGGTTGCTGGGTGGACGTAGGAGTTAGAGCGGAGGAGTCAAAGCCAGAAGTGTTTGGGTTTATCCACCGCTACGACGTAATTTCAAAAGCCACGGATGAAACACAGATGTTCACGGATTTTTGACGGAACAAGGATGTGGTTTTGAATATGTAACTGACGATGCATATCCGTGACAATCCGTGTTCAATCCGTGGCTAAAATCGTCAGCGCAAACGTTTCAACGGGTTGCTGGGTGGACGTAGGAGTGGCTAAGAATCTGTCAACGCAAACGATTCGAGATGCTTCTGTTCGCTATACAAGCGTCGTTGTGATCATTGCGAATCTTGGATTTTTTCGAATCGAATCGAAATCGGATTCTGCTGCGACACGATCTCGATATTCAGGCTTTAAATCCAACGCGAATGTCAGGTGCATGAGTGCCGAATTGACGTCGCAGTTGAGAGCGCTATAACAAGCCAGATTGTAATGAGCGATGGCACTTTCGCAGTCCAGTTCGACCGCCATCTGCATCGTTGAAACCGCTTGAGCGATTTGACCCGTTCGCTTGTAACACCAAGCCAAAGCCAAATAGGTGTGCAGGTTATCTGGATCGAGCTTGTTGGATTGCTCCAAGAAATGAATCGCGCGAAGCGAACGCCCCGAAGCCCGACAAGCTTGGCCCTTGAGAAACAAAACATAAGGCTTGTGGCCGAGCGGATTCTTGATTTTCTCGAGGCAGCCAATCGCCCGATCGGTGAGCGACTTTTTCAAGTCTTCGCTCAACGGCAGATCATTATCCAGCGCGGTGGCGAGATCGAGGTAACCCTCAGCCATGCGGATATTCTGTCGACGCTTTACTTGTTTTAAGGTAGCCATGATTCACGTGCGGAAAAGTGGCGTCTAGCTAACGAGGCGAAAGGTGCAAGCGACTTTTACTTCGAGGCCAAGGCTTTGAAGGTGAATGGATCGCTTTCCTAATCAATCTTAGTTGCGCACCTGAATGATGAAGGTTGAAAGTCTGGAGATTCGACAAGTGGGGCTTGAAATTTGAGCAGTCGGTTTCCTGATGCTGAAACTTCTAGTTCTTACGATTCTCCGCTCGAAAAAGACGGCAGATTTGAGGCGATTTCGCAACAAGCCAACGAGATGATGCATTTTTAAGACATCAACGATCGTCCGCCGTTCGCCGCGATGCGGAAATTGCGATGTCGGCGCGAATTTGAAAGTTGGCATGTCGAATGCGTTATTGAATTGCGTAAAGAACGCCGCCGTTCGAGAAATCGTCGCTCGATTTTGAGGCTTCGTTCAATCCTCTTCGTTTTGGGAATCGCATGA
>CAYMFZ010000069.1:14008-15213 GCA_964389585.1 uncultured Pirellulaceae bacterium
AACGTTCGTCTCACTTCATCTGTCAAAGTAGTGTTGTGCGGATTCGTGCTGACGTTGCTCTGGACCAGCGCCGCATTGTCGGTCGCGTACGGTGCGATGCAAATCGGAACTAAAGTCTACCCAGGAACGCATTTTCTCGTTCAAGATTCGGCGCCTTCGGCTATCAGTACGTCGTCAGACATCGATACGACTTGGCGGCATACGAAACATGGATGGCAAGATTCGAATCGATGGCCCGTGGATACTTATGTGCCGCGAAAAACTATTGAGCTTTTGCACCCATTTACTTGGGCGGCGATCGTTTTGATTTCCGTAGTCGGAACAACAATTTGGGCGTCGAGCGAATGGGAAATCGCGAGGCTGTTTGGAGAGGATGCAGATGCAGATTGTGAAGTGGGTTCGGATGCAGAATGAAGCTTTGACTCGGAGTCTGTCCCGAAATTTGTGAGCCGTAGGCGCTAGCCTCGGGCCAGCCGAACGAGTGGTTCGTTTTGCTGGCTGTCCCTTCCCAACGCTAGGCCGGCCAGAACCCTCCAAAGACTTAGGTCGCTTGAAAATTCATGTTGGCGTTATGATTTCGGAGAAATCAACGACTATATTCGTTGATAACTCGGTAGGTCATCACGTTTTTCAAACACTTGATCAACTCAAAAACTAAACAGTCATTCCCGCGGCGGGCACAGGGAAATGCTGGCAAAGTTCGCTGACCTGGCCACGTATCGTTTCCAATTGCGATTGGTCTTCGTGATTCGATAACGCTTCAACGATCCAGCGACCGACGTCTTTCATCTGGTCAACGCCCATCCCGCGAGTTGTCAGCGCCGGAGTTCCGATTCGAATGCCACTTGGATCCATCGGTTGACGTTCATCGAAAGGAATCATGTTTTTGTTAACCGTGATTCCGCAGGCGCCCAAAGTGTCTTCGGCGATGGTGCCGCCAATGCCTTTGGCAGTTACGTCGACCAAAACGAGATGGTTGTCGGTTCCGCCGCTGACGAGAGAAAGCCCGCCACTTTGCAGTGCCTCGGCTAGGACCTTCGCGTTGGCTTTGACTTCTTTGGCGTAAGTCTTAAACGTTGGCTGAAGTGCTTCCTGAAAACAAACCGCCTTGCCAGCCACCACGTGCATCAGCGGGCCGCCTTGCATTCCCGGGAAAACGCTGGAGTTGATTTTCTTGGCATATTTTTTCTTGCACAGAACCAAAC
>CAYMFZ010000070.1:0-15015 GCA_964389585.1 uncultured Pirellulaceae bacterium
TCCGCATTCCGCATTCCGCATTCCGCATTCCGCATTCCGCATTCCGCATTCCGCAAAACCTACCGAACCAACTGGCTTGTGTTCGAAAGCATCTCATCACCCGCCCGAATCGCTCTAGAATTAATCTCATAGGCACGTTGAGCCGTGATCAAAGAGACCATTTCCGAAACAACCTCGACATTCGATCCTTCAAGCGACTTTCCTCGGATCGAGCCGAATCCAATGCTTGCTGCGGCACCGGCAATTTCGGTCCCCGATGCCTCCGTTGCGCCAAACAAGTTTCCACCCAACTGCCTTAATCCGGCTGAATTCGCAAACTTGTAAAGCTCAACCGTTCCCGCGATCGACTGAACGCCGTTTTCAAAAAAGCTCACGTCGCCGGTTGCTGAGATGCTGACGGTTTCAGCGGTTTGTGGAATCGTGATGTTCGGATCCAACGGATGGCCATCTCCATTGACTAGCAACCCTTCGGCGTTGCGAAGAAACGAACCATCGCGAGTATATGCGGCGCTTCCGTCAGACATCGTGACTTTAAAGAATCCCTCACCCTCGATCGCCATGTGGGTTTCCACGCCTGTTTCCAGTGGAACGCCTTGGGTAAACACGTTCGTTGTGCCGATAGGTCGAACGCCGTTTCCAATTTGCAAACCAATAGGAGCGTTCTGGCCTTGGGATGTTGGAGCACCCGGTGATTTAGCGATATCGTAAATGAGATCCGCGAACTCCATGTGGCTCCGCTTGAATCCATTCGTATTTACGTTTGCAAGATTGTTTGCCGTATTGTCAATCAACAATTCCTGGGCACGCATGCCTGTAGCGCTGGTGAAGAAAGCCTTTAACATTGTCAAATTCCTTTTTGACGGTTGTTCAGTTTCGACAGTTGTTCGAATTCGAGTGTTGTTTAGTCAACTCGAATCGAGTCTCAATTAAGATCTAACGTTTTCTTGAATCGTATCGGAAATCGTCCGCATCGCGCGTTGGGCTGCTTCGAAATGTCGTGAGCCAATGATTAAGCTAATCAGTTCGGTCACGGGATGGGCATTGGAAAGCTCCCTCATACCCTGAACGATCATGGCCGGCTCGCCTGGTTCTGGTGTGGCTTGTCCAATTTGAAAATAGGTTGTGCTATCGGACTCAAGCAATTTATTGTCGTCAAATTGTGTTAACGTGAGTTTGCCAATTTCGTTTTGGCCAGCGAACACATTTCCATCTGCATCGATCATCAAATCGCGATCAGGAACCTCGGGTGGAATCACCACGGGAGAACCACCACTCAAAATGGGCATCCCTTCTGCGTTTACTAACTGCCCATCGTTCCCTCGAAACAAAACGCCACTACGCGAATAGAACTTCTGCTCGCCTTCGCCTTGGTATTCAAAAAATCCGTCGCCCTGAATAGACACATCCAGTGGACGCCCGGTCGATTCCAATCGGCCTTGCGAAAAGTCGATTCCTGTTTCGTTGACTTTCATTCCAGGTGCACTTTGCATCTCTTGGTCGGGCGTCACGTTCTTTTCTTCGAACGAAAACAAGACGCGTCTGTGACCAGGCGTATTCAAGTGCGCAAGGTTTGACGAAATCAATTCTTGCTGGCGAGAAAACACATCAAGTGCTGTCGCGCCACTATAAAGTCCGTTGATCATGGGTCGTTCAAAAAAACTTACGTGCGGAAACGTATGCGTGGAGACGCAAGCCAACGCAAAGCAATCGTCGCGCCAATCGAAAAACTATTTCGATAACTTGTTGTCTGCACGCGGTAAAACGAAACCAATTGCGATGTAAAAATTTTTCGAATGTCCGGCTCGCAACGAAATCACAAACCTTTCTCAATGGAAAAGATTTCCCAATCAGGTGGCAAAATTATCCTTCATGCGAAAAGTTTGCTGCCAGCCAAACAACGCTTTCACTTTTTCAAAACCAATGCGGGAGTCCGCAGCGGGAGCCCGCATAATCGCGAAGCTGTAACGACTGGGTTGAACTTGAGGGCGAGGGTCGACGATATCGATACTGATTGGGCCGACGTTTATTCGGTCGCCTTACGCATTAACTGATCAGTGAATCATGGCTGAAGAATCCGAAACACCAGAAGACGGCGAAGCCGCATCCGGCAAGAAAGGCGGGATGCTGATTTGGATCGTCGTGATGGTCATCTCCATTGTCGGAGGTGCCGCCACGCCAATCGTGCTCGCGGGACTTGGTTCAAAAGAAGGTGAGCCTGAGAAGGCAGAAGTCATCGAACTCGACCCTGAAGAAGAGTTCGAGGTCATCGAATTCGACGAAGTCACCGTTAATTTGGACGAAGCTCGCTTCAGTCGATACTTGCGAATCAATTTCGCACTTAAAGTCGGCAAGTCTCAAATGGTTGAAGTTCAAAAACAACTCGATGCTAAATCCATCATTTGCAAAAACTGGTTGCAGACACACATTGCAGAAAAAAGCACCGACGACCTTCGTGGGCGATACGGTCGCAATCGAATACGACGCGAGATTCTCGACTATTTCAACGAAGCTCTTTTCGCCGATGGCATCGAGCGAATCCAAGACATTCTCATTATTGAATTTCATGTCCAATGACCGAAGCAAACTATCAAATTTACGATTTTGCCTCGAGCGCAAGGGTCGAACGACCTTTGTGGTTGGCGTTTCATCATTGGCTTGAAAAGTTTGCCGAGCTGTTCGCCGAACAATGGTCGAACTTTTCGTCAACTGAAATTACCGCGGTCCCACTTTCGATTGATGCCGAGGAATTTGAAGTTCTCCAGTCCAGAATGGACAAACCTGCTTACGGTATCCAAGTTGCATTTCATGACGAATCAACTCAAGGCATGTTTGTGATCGACCGCTGTGAATTGCTACTGCTGGTGATGGATATCCTTGGCGATTCGTCGGGTGAAGCCAACGATCGAGCGTTGACTTCCATTGAGACTTCGTTGTGTGGTTTGATTTTCGAACAATCCGCATCCGTGATGGGACAAAGCTGGCCTGAGCAGGAATCGTTGAATTTCAAGATTGGCGAACCAGATGATCAACCCAATAGAAATCGTTCAATGGCGCCTGACGAACTTCTTTTAACATCCGGACTAAGCATCCAAATCGGCGAATCAAAAATCCAACTGCGAGTCATGCTAGTCAAAGATCAGGCCTGCAAAATGTTAGGCGTTGATACGCAAGCTGCGGCTCTCAATCCAGACAACAAAATTTCGCCCGACAAAATTGCGGAAGTAACCGTGCAGGTTTCGGCGGGGCTGGGTGACAGTGAATTGGAAATGAGCGATCTCGTCTCTATTTCGGTTGGCGACATCATCGTCCTCGATCAGGCCGTTGCCGAGCCGCTAATCGTTTTTGCAAACGACAAACCCATCTTTCGAGCCTGGCCCGGACGGGCTGAACAACAACAAGTAGTGAGTATTCAATCCTCGTTTCACTAACCGCAAACAAACATGTCCACTGAAACTGAAAATCCAGAAACACCGGAAGTCGACGAGCCAGAGGCTTCGAACGTAGACGAAGCTTCGAACGATTCGCCAACTGAGTCGGACGACGTTGAAGTCGGCACGCCTGAATTTCAGGAAATGACGGATTCACCAACGAGCAGAAAGCAAGCTGACCTAAATCGCTTCCAAGACATCAAGGTTAACGTTTCGGCGGACTTGGGCAGGGCAGAAGTCCCTATTCAGACTTTGATGAGCATGGGCGAAGGCTCGGTTCTCGAGTTAAACAGAAGCATCGACAGTCCTGTTGAGTTGGTCGCCCAAGGCGTGCCACTCGCGTGTGGCGAAGTCGTAGTCGTCAACGGTTGCTTTGCAATCAAAGTCACCGAAGTTTACGCGAATCAAAAAGGAAGCTGAACCCGCTGAGCAAGAGACGTTATTCCGGAATTCCCCCGTTCCAATCGACATTGAACTATGAACAACCGAATCAGCATTTTGATTGCAGCAACCTTCGTCTTCGCGGCGAACGGATTGGTATTTGCGCAACCACAAATCGAAGGCAACACACTCCGCAGCTCTTCGACGCCAACTCCTGCAACCCATCCTCAAACGAAATCTCAATCCGACTCGCCGACTCTCACTGCCCAACCTCAAAGTTCCGCCGACAATGGATTGACGCCGGAAATCATCGCTGCGATGTACAACCAGCGAAGAAATTCGAACGGATCTCAGAGCGCAGGCGAACTAACCAAATCGACGGCTCGACAATCAAACGTAGTCGTCGATTCAAACGTCGCTCCGGCAATTCATGCAATTCATGCGACGCCCAAGAAAAGTGATTTGGGGCCGATTGCTCATGTCCTCAATTCGCTTCCGGCACATTCTGAACAACAAATTCCCCAACAGATTCCTCGCTCCAATGTTGGTACGGATTTGCGTCGTTCACCGCGTCAGCCTGAGCGAGATTCAGCAACAGCAAACCTGCCTGGCGCGAGTTCAATTCTCGATCCGGAAAATCTCACCGCTGACTTGAGTCCTGCGGACACGGAAACAATCTTGGGTCAAAAGTTCGATAAGACAAAGTTTCAGACTCTGATCAAGCGGCTTGGCATCAACACCGTCGTTGTGATGTGTTTTGGAATTGGATTCATTCTCGTCGCGAAAAAGTTCTTCAATGGCACGTCACCCAAAGCCAAAAAGTCAGTCAATAAAGCAACGATCGAAATCAAATCGACGTTAAAGCTGACTCCCAAATCTTGTTTGCATTTGGTCGAAGCGAATGACCAACAACTGATCGTGGCCGTTGACCAAACGGGAATCAAGTCGATGGTGCGGCTTAATGAGTCATTCGCCAGCACGCTTGATTCCATCGAAGATCTAACAGGCGAGTCGCCTGACAATGCGAATGCAACATTGGCGGCGTTTCAGGCGATGAGCGATGCTCAGCCATCAAACGATGTCCAACCGACAGACCATAGTCGACCAACAAACACTCAACCAGCCAACAGCGCTGGAGCTTATTCACTGGGCGCGATTGGAAGGCAAAAGGCTGCGATCCCAACGCCTCGAGAACAGCAGGCTACACCACCGGTTAAAGAATCAAGAGAAGATGAAGTACGGCGCAAAATGGAAGCGGCACTTTTGGATCATGGACTTAAAGACCTGATCCTCGACACTTTACGGAAAGGCTGAAAAGCTAATTGTTAGGCATTGGCATTTTTGCCTTTGTTGTTTGCGGACAGGCAAGAAGCCTGCACACGTTTGAGAAGTCACCGATGACGGCAAGGAGGCCGCCATGGATTTATGTTTTTTGCTGGGACAATCCGAGTTATCAAACTCGTTTGGCGATCTTGCGCCCCCGATGCAGATTGCAATCTTCCTGGGCGCGATGAGCTTTGCGACCGCGGCACTCGTCAGTCTAACGGCGTTCACGCGCATCATTATCGTGCTGTCGTTCGTCCGTCGTGCTCTTTCGACGCAAGAAATTCCGCCTAATCAAGTCGTGCTTGGGCTCGCGTTTTTCTTAACCCTGTTCGTAATGGCACCAACCATTGAGCAGATAAACGAACACGGAATTAAGCCTTATCTCGAAGCCCAAAAGTCAGAAGAAACCAAAGCTGATTTTCAAATCAATGATTTGTGGGCAGTTGCTGCCGCAGAGATTCGAATCTTCATGACCGCTCATACTCGCGGCAACGACTTACAGCTATTCGTTGACCTTTCAAAAACTGAAATCTCGGAAGCGGGGGACGCACCACTCAAAATTTTGATTCCGGCGTTCATCATCAGCGAACTTAAGACCGCTTTCATCATGGGATTTTGCATCTACATCCCGTTCCTACTAATCGACCTCGTGATCTCCACAGTCTTGATGAGTCTCGGAATGATGATGATGCCCCCGGTGATTGTTTCGACGCCTTGCAAGTTGCTGTTGTTCGTTCTCGTTGATGGCTGGCAACTTATTTCAAAAGCCCTTGTCGGCAGCTTCATGGTTTAGCTGGCGCGATGAAGCGCTGGCCGACCTGACCAAACTCAAATTCAAACTGAACTTTCCAACTGAACTTTCCAACTGAACTTTAAAGGAACCAATCATTAGTACCTCGAACTCCAATTTGGGATTCGCTCAACGCAGTGAGACGTGGCTATCTGCCTCGTTCCTCATGACGTTGGTGGTATTGGTTGTACCCTTGCCGACTTTTTTGCTCGACATGTTCCTGGCAATGAATTTGGCGTCTGCCATTTTGTTGTTGTTGGTAACACTGAACGCAAAACGTCCTCTCGACGTGTCGGTTTTTCCGTCACTGCTTTTACTGATGACACTCTTCCGTTTGGCACTCAACGTCGCGACGACACGTTTAATTTTGCTGAATGGAAACGCCGGGAAAATCGTTGATACGTTTGGCGACTTGGTCGTTGGTGGCAACCTAATCGTTGGCTGTGTGATCTTTTTGATTCTGGTCACGATTCAATTCATCGTGATCACCAAGGGTGCCACACGAATCTCCGAAGTCAACGCGCGATTCACTTTGGACGCGATGCCGGGTAAGCAGATGGCGATCGATGCTGAACTGAACGTCGGCGCGATTGATGAAAAGCAAGCCAAAACACGACGCGCGGAACTCGCTTCCGAGGCTGAATTTTACGGGGCGATGGACGGTGCCAGTAAGTACGTTCGAGGCGACGCCATCGCTGGCTTGGTCATCATGTGCGTCAATATTTTGGGCGGCGTGATGCTTGGGATAACCCAAGGCGTTGATCTCACTGACGCGCTTCGGCTTTACACAATCTTGACCATTGGCGACGGCTTGGTTTCCCAAGTTCCCGCTCTGATCATTGCGACAAGTGCTGGCGTGTTGGTCACGAAGTCATCTTCGGAATCAAACCTCGGTGATGAAATCGGATCGCAGGTCATGCGAGGGCATCGCGCGATGTTCACCGGAGCATTGATCTTGATGATGATGCCTCTGGTTCCTGGATTGCCCAAGATTCCATTCATCCTGATCGCTGGCGGGATCTTGGTGATGGTCAATCGCATCAAAAAGGCGGAAGCCGTTAAAGCCGAACCCCAAACTGAAGAACTCCCCGTCATTGAAGAGCAGTCTCCCGACGAAAAGAACCTTGAAGAGTTTATTCAGAACGACCGAATCGTTGTTGAAATTGGCGCCGGCCTCATTCATTTGGTCGAACCCAAAAAAGGAAAAGGAATCATTGATCGCGTCACGACGCTGCGGCGTGACATTGGTTCGCAATACGGATTTTGGATTCCCAACGTCCGCATTCGCGACAATCTTCAAATTGATGTTTTGGAATATCGGATTCTCGTTGGTGGTCGACAGGTTGGAACGGGTCGAATTCAACCTAACGATTACCTCGCAATCAATCCTGGCAACGTCAACATTGAGATTGATGGAACGGAAGCTGAGGATCCAGCGTTTGGCCTGCCGGCAAAATGGATTTCGGAAACCAATCGACGTCGCGCCGAAATTTCTGGCTTTACCGTCGTGGACGCGGCGACGGTCTTGATTACGCATTTGGGTGAGTGCTTGAAGAATCACTCGCATGAACTGCTCAGCCGCGAAGACTTGCAAATGATGCTGGATAAGCTCAAGGAAAAGTCGCCGACCATCGTTGGCGAAGTCAAATCAGACGGCTTAAAAGCGGGTGTGCTTCACCAGTTGCTTATCAATCTCTTGCGGGAGTCAGTTTCGATTTCTTCGCTGGAGAAAATCGTCGAGTCAGCCGTCGTTCACAATCCGACTGCGAAAACGGTTGAGGCATTGACCGAGAAAGTTCGCTCAGACATTGGTCCTTTGATCGTTGATCGTTTCCGCGACGCTGGCGGTCGCGTGCGGGTGATTTTGTTGGATCGAAAACTCGAACATCGACTTCGTCAAAACTCAAACGGCGAGTTGATTGCGCTTCAATCAGATCAACTTGCAAACCTGGTCGACAAGTACAAACAGGCTTGGGAACTCGCATCCATGAAGAATGAAACGGCGGCCGCGCTGGTCGATTCATCGGTTCGCCGCGCGATGCGACAGACCATTTTCCGTTCGCTGCCACAGCTTTCGATTCTGGCTTACAACGAAATCCCGAGCGACATGGCGATCGAAACGGTTTCCATTGTTCGAGACCAAGACGTCTTTACTGGCGCTGCGGGCTCGACAGAACCAACGCAAATGTCTCCAGCACAAGTTGCTCCCTCGGTTACACCCGAAGGGAATCAACCTGCCGAATCTGTTTCTGGTTCAAACATTGATGCTTCCGTATCCACGAGAGGAGTCGCATAGTGAGTCTTCAAAGCCAAATCGCGAGACGTCGATTGAAGCGCAAGGGGCCCTTGGGGCGGATTTGCGCTTTGTTGACTGCCAGCGCTGTCTCCTTGATTGGACTCGGCGTGGGCCTTGAACCCCACATCATTCTTTGGCGAGCACTCATTGCCGCGATCGTTATTGGCTCAATCGTTTCGTTCGGTTTGAGCGTTATCGATTTGGCGAACGTGACAAGGAATCGGACTTAAACCGGACGAAACAACCAATTGTTTTTTCTAGAACGACATGCCGTTGCGACGGCGGAACTTCTTGATCTCGACTATACGAAAACAACGCTATGAACTCAGCAACACACGCATACAAAAAAACTTCGATTGAACAACTTCAAGAGAAGCTGATCCTGGACAATTTGATCTATGTGCGAAAAATTCTCAGCACGCTGACGGTTGGTTTGCCACCCAACTACGACAAAGAGAATCTGGAACAAGCTGGCATCGTCGGCCTTGTTGAAACGGCGAAGACGTTTGATCCTAGCCGGGGCATCGCCTTTCGGACCTATTGTTATCCGCGAATTCGCGGCGCAATCGTCGATGAAATGCGAAAAAATTCGCCCGTGCCGCAGCAAATGCTGGCATACATGAGTCAGGTCAAATCGGCTTACGAAAAACTTGATGGCCCCGTCACACCTGAAATGTTGGCCAACGAAACTGGCCTACCAGTCGAAAAGATTCAACAAGTCTTGGAGGCGATGCGGTTCACCAAACCTCAGAAATGGAACGACCTATTCTGCAATGTTCATTCAGGTTGGCGCTCGAATGAATCGTCACCGGATGCTGAAATGGAGAATCGCGAACTCAAAAAAGTCGTTGCCGATTGCATCGAGCGATTGCCTGATCGTGAGCGTTTGGTGTTGACGCTGTACTTCGTCGAAGACCTGACGCTTGCCGAGATCGGCCGCGTTATTGGCATTTCCGAATCGCGTGCCTCGCGAAATTTGGCAGCGGCAAAATTCCGATTGAAGGAATTGGTTCAAGCTTTCATTTGACAACGCCCACTTCAATCACTGTTCGGGTAATCGTTCACCAATGACTTCACTTTCAAAACATCATGGCCACTAACACATCGCGGAAATCCAGCAACCGACTGATTCGCCCTGGCTCGGGCAGGATCACGCAGGGCACCAAAGTAGCCATTGGACCGAGCAAGGCCAGCGACTCACAGATCAAATGCGACGGCGCGAAGGCATCGGTCAACTTGAATCGTGGTGCTAACGGTATCGAGTCAATCGAAGTCACCTGTGCATGCGGTGAAAAAATTCTTATCAGGTGTGACTATGACAACTAGCAATGCTGAAAAATCGCTTTTGCATCGACTGCAATCGACTGCAGTGATGTTCACACTTGCAATCTTACTCTGCGGATGCGCGCCGCTAAAAGTCAATCAGGGCTTGGGCTCAAAGCCACTAACCGGAAAGCCAATCTTTGGAAAGCTGTTTAACAAGAAGCCATCATCCGATGCGAATGACGAAGAGTCGAACTCAAACGTACTGACCTCTGCTCAAGCGGCGGAAAACTCTCAACTGGAGAAACTGCGACAAACAGTTGACAAAGTCACACCCGGTCAGCGTCAGTCGGACGCAACGCAGACTTCGGTTCCGACTGCACAGTTCACTGACAAAGAAACCATGGCACATTTGCTGGAAGTTGAAACAAAATCGGCTTATGAGCAGGGAAGGTATGACGCGATGCAGGCCGCTTACCAGCAACCTTCCGATCGAAACTACACAAACCCACAACACTTTCAACCTGGTTATCCTTCGCAATATTCTCCTCAACATTTGTTCCACCGAAACTTTGGTCCGCAAACCCAGACCTATCCGGGCGATGCTTATCCGGGCCCGCAAGGGACTCAACCGCGGGGATTGGATTTGCACGGTCCGGGTGCAAACGCGTCGAACTCGAACTCGAACAATACCTACTTAAACGATCCCTATTCAAACGATCCCTATTCAAACGACGCTTACGCACCGCGCCCAAGTCATTTGGATTCTCAAGCCGCTCCGAATTCACATAGCCCAACAATTCAAGAACCACCCAGCCCGAATTCCACGCAAGGCCGACCGTCTCAGCAGAGATCGGCAGAGCCATCGAAAAGGGAGCATTCAACGCGAAATGCGACGGGAAATGAAACTGCCCGTCAAATGGAATACGCTCAACAATCAAGGAACATCCAGCACGGAGTCAAATTCTACGGATCTGAATTGCGATCACACGATCAAACCGCGACTGAGATTGCGATTGAACTTGAAGACAAGAATGCGGAGTTGCTTGCGCAGATAAAAGTGAAAGAGCTTGAGATTCTTCAGATGGAAGAGAAAGCCTCGCAACAGAAGCAAGTTCTCGAACGGACCGATGCTTTGCTGAAGAAATCCAATCGACTTGCCGCGTTGTTGCGTGAAAAGATTGCGAAACAAAACTTGGCAATTCAAGATCTTGAAAAAGAGAAGATGGCGATCGAGCTAAGCGCTGACCGAGCTTTGAAAGATATTGAATCAAATCTGGACGGCATGTTGATGAATTCGATTTCAAGTAAGCAATCGAAGTAACTCTTCGAGTCTCTAATTATTGACCTGGATTAATTGGCTATGAAACTCTCTCGCTCTTTTTCGTGGCTCCTGTCTTGCGTGGCCGCGACACTGATATTGGCAACCGGCTGTCAATTCGCCAACACACTGTCCAGCTCAGTCCAAATCCCGCTACCTTGGCGGCGCGACGTTGCTGAAGTCCCAGTTGTCTACCAACCGACGTTTGGCTCTTTCGTGTCCCCAATTTTTCACTCAACGCGACCGAGACGAGTGATCTTGATCGAGGCAGGCCCAGACCAAGGCTCGTATGGTGAATCAACGAAGATGGTGGCCGAACTGGCTGCGAGCATTCGTTCGGCTGGGCTATTCGAAGTCGTCACTTTGAATCAAGCGAGGCCTCTTTCCAATATGGATTCCATTTTGCAAGGGAGATTCAATGAACGGGATCTCGCGGCGATGTCCCGACGATACAACGCCGACGCCATAGGGTTCGTCCGTGTTAACGAGCTTCGTGGATTTTCTCCGATGCGCGCCGCAATCACACTTGCGATCGTCGATAGTAACGAGTCAGTCGTGACTTATGCGCTCGATGGAACTTGGGATACGGCGCATCAACCGACGCAAAATGCATTTCATCAGCACATAACGACCCAGAGCCAGACAAGTGTTGGGTTGTCGAGAGTTCAGCTTCAATCGCCACGAGCATTGATGGGATTCGCTTCGCGTCAGATTGCAGAAGACATTGCAAGTTCATTGCGATAGTCGGATGCAGGATCAAACTCCGACACCGATTTTGAAACAAACGAAGCGTCATCAATGAACAGATCGCTGCGACCCCGTCGGGGTCGGTGGGCTTGGTGGTGCAGGTTCCGGTGGTGTCGCTATCGCTCAACCACCGGCTAACTGCTCAAATCCTTTCAGGATAAATTTGAAGGAAGTGCCAATGCGTTAGCTGCGTCAACAGCTTTAACGACAACCCCGGCGCGGATATGGCTTCCTATATCACGTGAGGATGGGGCGTTCCGAAAAAAAGGTACTCGATTTTGTCCGTAAACCACCCGGGTAGACCCGATTCTTGACAAGCTCGGCGTGTGAGAGCAGCTACTACCGATTCATGACAAGCTTTGACAACAACACTCTAACGACAACACTCTAACGACAACGCTCTAACAACAACGCTCTAACAACAACGCTTTGACGACAATGTTACGACGGAGAGAGCCTATCCCAAAACTTGTTCCAAATAAACACTTGGTTTTGGGATCGGTTCAAAGGGCTCTCGTTTTGCTCGTTAGGTTGTCACGACTGTGTCGCAGCACACTCGATTACGCCCTGACTTTTTCGCCTTGTACAGCAGCGTGTCTGCTTCGGAGAGCAATCCGTCCAGTGTGCCGGATTCGCCTGCAGGCTTGATCGCAACGCCCACACTCGCCGTGACTTGAAGCTCTCCTGTATCGAGTTTAACAACGATATCTTCAATGCACTTCCGGTATCGTTCCGCAGTTGAAAAAGCATTTTCGGCAGAACACTCTGGAACAACAACGACGAATTCTTCTCCACCAAAACGATAGACGTTGTCGTATTGTCGAGCGTTGCCAGTCAGAGCTCTACCAACAGCGATCAGCACTCGATCACCGACTCCATGACCATGAACGTCATTGACCTGTTTGAAGTGATCAATGTCGATCATCATCAAAATGAACGGACGGTCCATTCTTTGCGCGCGATCCCATTCGGCTGGAGCCTCATCGTCGTAGGCTCTTCGATTTTTTAGTCCAGTTAAACTATCAACCATCGCGTTGATTTTAAGCTCTGCGTTTTCCTGTGCGATCATCGTGTTTTCAGCGTGGATGCCGATCGACAGTTGGGCAATGCCTTTTAATGCACGTCGTTCCAATTGTTCAAATGTCTGGGACTCGGAAGCATCAAAATTCAAAAGGACGGCATACGAAGTCCACGCTTCAGTCGACTCGTTGAACATCTGTGCGAAATTGTCATCGCTTAAGCCGAACCAATCGTTGCCAATTTTTTTCGCGAAATCGAGGTCTTCCTCAAGAAGCTCTGGGGCAAAAATCATGGCGACGATCTTTTCCGTGAGGACCAAGATCTGCCCAAGAATTGATCCAGGTTTATAGGCAACATTGGATTTCGCTTCAGTTAGATAATTACCATAGGTATGAATTCCTTTGAAAACAAAATCGGGAAAGTCCCACGCTCGAAGCAAGTCAGCTCCGACCTCCAAATGATTCGCTTCCCATTGAGCGACCTCAAGTTCAAAGATTGACACGCCTTCATCGATGGACTGTTTTCGCATTTCAGCGTATCGACTGGGGAAAGTATGAGCCAATCCGATCTGTCCGATTTTCAACATCAGTCCGATTAAAAACTCGTCGTCTCCATCGCAATCCATTGTCTGACTTATCGTTCTGGCGACGATGGCAGTTGCCAACGAGCGAGCCCAAAACTTGTCATAGTCGAACTTGGAAGTAGAAACAGTATTTGACTGAACGAGTGAAAACGAAAGCGCCAAAAGTTTTACTGCTCGGATTCCAATCGTTACGATGGCATTTTCGACGCTGGTGGTTTTGTGATTCCGCGCCAACATGGGAGAGTTGCAATAGGCGATAATTTTCGCCGTCAACACGGGATCAATTGAGATGACTTTTGCCAACTCATCAACCTCGACCGCAGGTTGATTGTAAAGATCTAACAATCGAAGCGCGACGCCTGGAGGTGAGGGCAAGTCTTCCGCGAGAAGAATCATCTCCGTGACTTTACAGTTTGTCTGATTGTCCATTTTCACTCCGTTTGCCGCGTGCTTTTACAAGAGTTCTTTTCTTGTAAACATGGCCTAATTGGTGTCCATTCGCGAAAGTACGAAACTGGACTTGGGGCGTTTCGCATCAACGAAAAGCCACGGTTTGGCCGATGTCGTCAGCCGCATTCGTTGCGACTGCGAAAGATTAAACGAGTCGTCGATCTGCTTTTGAATCGCCACGGCTGTCTTCATCGCATTGGCCATGGCGATTCGACTTGGCATCGATGCCCAGACAACGATTTCCAGCTCGAACTCTTCTTTCTGAAGTTGCCCAATTGAATCAGAAGCGATTTGAATCGCGTCCTTTTGCAACGGAGGTTTGGGGCCACTGTCTTGCCTTGCGAACTTTTCGAAGGAATCGAAAACGATCTGAGAACGAGTTGGCGACTCTTCACGGACGTCATACTGGCGGTTAATCTCGGTCAAGAACCGTTTGAATTCGTCTGTTTGTCGATCAATAATTCGCTTCGCGTCTCCGTCTTCGTCAGGTCCGAGCCGCGACGGACTTTCTCTATCCTCATCAGGACTACTCACAGCGTAGATTGGTGCCGGAGCTTTTTTCTCAAGGACCTGATGCGATCGTCGTCCCGGTGCTGTACCTGGAAGTCCAATCGAGGAAACCGCATTCACAAACGATCCGGTTCCCGAATGCATGTTGGCGCCCGTTTGATCTTTGGCAAACGAATTCAAGACGATAAAAAACGCCAGCAACGCCGTCATGGTGTCACCAAAAGAAACCAAATAGGCTTTGCTTGGCGGAGCGGGTGGGGCTTTCTTTTTCCGACTCATTTCACGTTCTCCGAAAACCGGCGAATGGAAATTCGAACTCGAGTTGGATCGAGCGATTTATCGGCGTCATTCGCGATCGCATTGCGGGGCTTTACGATGCTCATCGCCACTTGTCCTGGTCGCGTCTTTTCGATGTCAAACAAATAAGACAACATGCCAGCGATGTTGGCAGTCTGTTTTGGATCCGAAAACTGAACCGCGGCTTGGAACGGCAGCTCGCGAAGCTGATTCGAAAGCATCTTGCAAATCAGGCGCCCTTGAGAAGTCAATTCGCCTTTGGAGTCGAAAACCTGAGCAAGCGGAACTTCGAAACCGTGCGAAGTCATTTCGTTCTGCTTCTCCTCGTCATCGGTCAATGACTTAAGCCCTTCACCAAACGTTTGCTGGGCAGGCGCTTTGTCGATCGGCGGCATTTCCGCACCACGCATTGCGATTCGAGCTGCTGGAGGCCGCAGTCGATTCGTCCACGAGTCCATGATCATTCCATCAATCTTCTTGCCTGCCGTTCCTGTCGCGGCACCTTTTGAAAACGTGCTGGAAACCGATTTCTCAAATCTCTCAGGCTCGGTCGTGGCAAACGTCAACAACAGAATGAAGAACGTCATCAAAAGCGTAATCACG